>JBEHXY010000275.1:0-5774 GCA_048498455.1 Planctomycetota bacterium
CCCTGCTTTTTGTCGCCCCCAATCCTCCCACGTCACCCATGTTAACGTAATCTCACCCCCCGGCAAAAACAAAACTCGCATCCCGAACCGCTCACGCGGGCCTCAGGATGCGAGCCCAATCCCTGCTCAACGGAAAGCGCAAATCGTTAGCCGATATACACTTCCGGAGGGCATTCTTCCATCTGCCGAGTCGCCGGACGCTCCGGCCGTTCCTGCGCCGCACGCGTCGTCCCAATCGACCACGCATACATCATCTGCGCATCATTGCCCATCCGACGCACCGGCACTTGAACCGTAATTACCGGCCCGGTCCGCACTTGCGTCTTCACCGTCTCGAATGGCTTACCCCCGGTCTGTGGCATACCCATGGCAGTCCTCCGAACGCGCCTCGAATGTTTCGCCTGATGAAACCCCAGCATAGAGGATCGCCATTCTTCCCTGCAAGAATTATCTGACCCATTTGCCGAATTTTTCATCCCCCTTCTCATCGACCCTCGCCACCCCCTCCTTAACTTCCTTATCCCCATATTCCCACAATCTTTACACACCTGCCTCACCCTCCCGACCATTGCCCGAATATGCGCGACGATCATCACTGGCGTGCCCCCTTTTATCGGGCATGCCCCCGTGCTCCGTAAGTCGCTCTTTTCGGACCCCCACGTCCATCTCCCCAACCGTTGCCTTCCTTACCCACCCTCGCTACGCTTACCCAACTTCCTCTCTATGGAGCAATTCCCGTATGGCCTCACTCTACGACAACCCACTCCGCGTTCGCGATGAAATGCTCAATCACCCCACCGGCAACCTCGTCCCCATCGTCGTTGAAAAATCCGGCCGCGGTGAACGCTCTTACGACATCTTCTCCCGCCTGCTCAAAGACCGCATCGTCTTCCTCGCCGGCGGCGTCGATGATGATTCGGCCAACCTGATCATCGCGCAGATGCTCTTCCTCTCCAACGAAGATTCCAAAACCGACATCCAGTTCTACATCAACTCCCCCGGCGGTTCGGTCACGGCCGGCCTCGCCATTTACGACACCATGCAGTTCCTCCGCTGCGACGTCGCCACCACCTGCATCGGCCTCGCGGCCTCGATGGGCGCCTGGCTGCTCGCCTCGGGCACCGCCGGCAAGCGCTCCGCACTGCCCAACGCCCGCATCATGCTGCACCAGCCGCTGATCGGCGGCGTCATGCAGGGCACCGCCACCGACCTCTCGATCGAAGCCAAGGAAATGCTCCGCCTCCGCCAGCGCATGTACGAAATCATGGCCAAGCACACCGGCCAGCCGATCGAAAAAGTCCACAAGGATTGCGATCGCAACCTGTGGCTGGAAGCCGACGAAGCCGTCAAATATGGCGTCGTCGACAAGAAGCTCGACCGCATGGTCGCCGGCAGCGGCGGCAAAGGCGGCGACCTCGCGCCTCCGGGCGGTGACACCGAATCGGCGGACCGCTGATCCCATGGCCCAGCGCCCCACGATGCGAATTTTGTTGGTGACAGCAATGGCGGCGAGCCTCTCGGGGCTCGCCGCTTGCGGTCCCGACTTTCAAAGGGTCGCCAACGACCTGCGCGCCCAAACCATCAAGCAGCAGGCCCAGATCAACGCCGACAAGGCCGACCTGCGCAACCGCGACGCCACCATCGCGCAGCTGAGCGAACAACTGCAGGGCAACACCCCGCGCATTGAAACCCTCCCCGACGCCCGCCTCGCCGTGCTTTTTACCGTTTCCCGCCTCGAAATCCGCCCCCAAACCAATTCCTGGGAATTTGACACCGGCAAGGGTCTCCAGGGCTTTCGTGTGTTCATCCGCACGCTTACCGATGACGGCTCGGTGCTTCCCGCCACCGGCAGCCTGACCATCGAAGCCTTCGATCTCGCCGCACCGCCGGCCGAGCCGCGACGTCTTGGCACGTGGAACTTCACCGCCGCGGATATGAAAAAGAACTGGTTCAGCGGCATGGGCCTTAACCAGTTCGCCTTCTCCTGCCCCTGGCAAAGCCCGCCCTCCAGCCCCAATGTCACGTTCCGCGCCAGCTTCACCGATGCTCTTACCGGACGGACGCTGGTCGCCCAGCTCCAGAAGAAGGTCCTGCTGCCCACCCGCCCAACGGCCACTTCACCTCACGGCTGAACCGTACGATTCGTGGAAGGGGGGTTCATCCACAGCGGCTCCGCAGACGTAATCCCCACGAGCGTGGAAGTGCGACGCACTGTCCGGCGCGGACCTTTGTGCATCCGGGTTCCCAGCGACCTATGACCACCTTGAACTACACGCCTCCGATTGCTCCCCAGAAACGACAGAGACCCTTCCTCACCATCAAGCCCAAAACCGGCCTGATCGGCGTGAACCTCCGCGAGCTATGGATGTTCCGCGACCTGTGCTTCTCGCTCATCGAACGCGACATCAAGCTCCGTTACAAGCAGACCGCGCTGGGCGTGGTGTGGGTGCTCCTGCAGCCGCTGGTGGGGGCCCTGATCTTCTCCCGTCTCATCAGCGGCATGGCGGGCATGGAAGCCGACAAATCCGAGTACATCCAAAAGCCAGTGCAGTATTTTCTCTACGCGTTCACCGGGCTGGTGGTCTGGAACCTCTTCTCCGGCATCCTGAACCGGCTTTACCCGATCCTCGTGAGCAACGCCGGCCTCGTGTCCAAGGTTTATTTTCCGCGGCTGCTGCTGCCGGTCAGCGGCGCCATCGGCATGATCGTCGACCTCGGCGTGTCGCTGGTGATGCTGGCGGTGATCATGGTCGTGCAGCGGATGCCGGTGGGCTGGCACCTGGTCGCCGCGCCGGGCCTGATCCTGCTGGTGCTCTGCCTCGCCCTGGGCCTGGGGATGTGGGCCGCGGCATTGAGCGTGCAATACCGCGATGTGGCCTATGTGTTGCCGGTGATCCTGCCGTTCCTGATGTTCATCAGCCCGACCTTCTATCCCGCGTCGCGCGCCCTGGGCGGAAACCTTGGCAAGATTTATTATCTCAACCCGCTCGCCGGCCTGCTGGAAGGCTGGAAGTGGAGCGTGCTGGGGACGCCCTTCCCGCCGATGTGGGCGTTCGGCTATGCCGTCGTGGCCTCGCTGGCCGCGCTGCTGGTGGGGGCCCTCGTGTTTCGCCGGATGGAAAAGGATTTCGCCGATGTCATCTAAGGACCTCGCCATCTCGGTCAACGGGCTGTCGAAGCGCTACACCATCGTGCACCGCGGCAGCCGGCCCTCGACGCTCGCCGAGAAAATGATCCAGAAAGTCCGCCACCCGTTTCGCCAGATCGACAGCGAAACCTTCTGGGCCCTCCGGGATGTCAGCTTCGACGTGCACCAGGGCGACGTGGTCGGCGTCATCGGGCGCAACGGCGCCGGCAAATCCACCCTGCTCAAAATCCTCTCGCAGATCACCGAGCCCACCTCGGGGAAAATCGACATCTACGGCCGCGTCGGGTCGCTGCTGGAAGTCGGCACGGGGTTCCATCCCGAGCTCACCGGCCGCGAAAACGTTTTCCTGAACGGCGCCATCCTTGGGATGCGGCGCCGGGAAATTCAGCGGCAGTTCGACGCCATCGTCGATTTCTCCGGCATCGAAAAATTTCTCGACACACCCGCCAAACGCTATTCCTCCGGCATGGCCATCCGCCTCGCCTTTGCCGTCGCCGCCCACCTGAACCCGGAGATCCTCATCGTGGACGAGGTGCTGGCCGTCGGCGACGCCGAGTTCCAGCGCAAGTGCCTGGGCAAGATGAAGGAAGTCTCGCGCGGCGAAGGCCGCACGGTGCTGTTTGTCTCACACAACATGGCCGCCGTCCGCCAGCTCTGCACCCACGCGGTGTACCTGAAGGAAGGCCAGGTGGTGAAGCAGGGGGCCGCCGAAGCGGTGCTCGATCTGTACAGCGCGGCCCGCCAGAAGGCGCAGGTCGTGCACACGGCCAACCAGCACGGCATGGCGTTCGTCGACCTTTCGATGATCGACGCCGAAACCGGCGCCGCCACCGACCGGCCGGTGTTCAATCGCGATTACACGCTGGTGGCGCACGTGCGGGCCGAGAAGGCTATCACCCACGCCGCCCTGAACCTGCGCATCTTTGATGAATCCGGGGTGAAGGTCTCGTCCCTGTGCTCGGTTGAAGAGGGCATCACCCCCTTCTCGATGCACGGCGAAGTGCGCGTGGAGTTCCGGGTGCCGCGGCTGGGACTTTACGGCGGACAATACAACATCACGCTGGAAGTGGAGCGCCCGAACGATCCGACGCGCTATCTCACCGTTGAGGATGCCCTGGCTTTTGAAGTGCAGCCGGCGGTGATCAACGACGCCATGTGGGCGTATGACAAGTCGCATGGCATTTCGCGGCTGACGGAAAGTGCACGCGTGTTGCCCGCGGAAGAACCCCAGCCCCAGGCGGCGGCAGACTCTGAAGTGGCGGCGCCGGTGGCTTAGGTTCTGTCCCCAGGGCCTGCAGGGATTGTCTTTCTGAGCCGCGATTTGTCCCGGTGTCGCGGCGCTTAGTGGCTGGGGGTTTCGGGCGGGCGCGGGGGCGCCGGGTGGGGGGGAGGTTGAACATCGCCTTCGTCCAGCGACATTTGAAACGAGAGCTGTTCCAACTGCACTGCGAGGTCGACGCTCTGCACCGGCACCTCGGGCGGCACTGTCACTGACACGGGGGCGAAATTCAGGATGCCCCGAATTCCCGCCGCCACCAGCAGATCGGCCACCGGCTGCGCGGCCTCCGACGGCACCGACATGATCGCCAGCTTGATGTTGTGCTCGGCGACGGTCTTGGGCAGCTCGTTCATCGGCTGGATGTGCAGTTCATTGAACGCATGGCCGACCTTGCGGGCATCGGCGTCAAAAATAGCGGCCAGGCGGAAGCCTTTGCGAAGGAACCCGCGGTAGGCGATCAGGGCGCGGCCCAGGTTGCCTGCTCCCACCAGCAGCACGTTCCAGATTTTGTCCGTGCCGAGGATCTTGCGGAGCTGCGAGATGAGCTCTTCGGTGCGGTAGCCGATGCCGGGGTGGCCGAACTGGCCGAAGTAGGCGAGGTCTTTGCGGACCTGGGCGTCGGTGTAGCCGAGGGCTTCGCCGAGCTGCTTGGAGGAAATGGTGTGTTTTTCCGCGTGCTGAAATGCTTCCAGTTGGCGCAGATAGAAGCTGAGGCGATAAACAGCAGGTGTGGGAATGTCCTCAAACTTCATTGATCACCTGAAGGGAGAGCCGCCCCGCTTCTCACCACCGGGGCGTGGGCACTGTAAAATCCGGGCGGGGGAGCGTCAAGCGACAGGCGGCGATGAGGAGCAAGCGACGGATGGCGACAGGGGTGAAGAAACGACGATTTCCGGGGCTGCTGGTGCTGGGGCTGGCGGCCCTGCTGCTGTTGCATGTGCTGCATTTTGCCGACGTGACCGGGGCGAGCCGCGGAACCCGCTGGCAGGAGGTGACCCGCGGCGTGCGGGAGAACATCACGCCACTGGCCTGGTGCGCGTACCTGGCAACGGTGCTCGGCCTGTTGACGGCGCTGGACGGAGCCTCCTTCCTGCGGCGTTTCCGCAACCGCTTCATCGTCTGCTGGCTGTGGTCGGTGCCGGCCTGGTGCTACTTCGACTGGATCAACTTTTATTTCATGCGCGACCCGCACACCGGGCTGCGGGCGTGGGAGTATCGGGACCTGCCGCCGCGGTTTGAGGACCGGCTGCTGGGATACCTGCTGGCTTTTGGGGCGATCGCGCCGGGGATGTTTTTGTCAGCGGAGATGTTGCTGCGCGCCGGGCTGTGGCGCGCCAGCGTGGCTGA
>JBEHXY010000276.1:0-5756 GCA_048498455.1 Planctomycetota bacterium
GGGGTGCTCCGGTGGAAGGTGTTGGGGAAAGGGTTATAGGGGGAGGGAGGGGGAAACTCAAAGTTGGAAACGCGAGATTGGAAACTCAAAACGCAAAACCCTGGCATGGGAGCGGGTGCAAGGTGTTGAGGCGCGCACATGTGGCATGCTTCTGACCCCCGAGGTTGGGGTCAGAAGCATGCCACCCGGCCCGGCGCGCGGCGTGGGCGGCCGCGCTGAAATGTGGGGTGGGTTTTAGAAATTGAGGGGGCCGTAGAAGGCGCTGTTTTCTTCGGAGCGGGACCAGGGGTCGGCGATGGTGGGGGTGGCGGAGGCGGAGGTGGTGAAGCCGACCTTGCGGGACGCGAGGGGGAGGAGGGGGTTGTACCAGACGAGGTTGGGTTGTTTGCAGCATTCGCCGTTGGGGAGGGGCTGGACGTTGAGGGTGGCGAAGTGGTCGGCGGCGACGGTGTATTCGCCGGTGTCGGGGTTGTGGGTGAAGGCGACGGGGGCGCGGTGGATGGCGGCGAGGGCGCCGAGCTGGGCGGGGAACTTGGACTGGAGGAGGGAGGTCAGGGCCTTGGCCTGGGCCTCGGAGGCGGAGGCGTCGATGACGAGTTCGGATTTGCGGGGGGCGGTGTCGTCGCCGAGGTTTTTGGGCGAGGAAACGGTGGCGACGGCGCGGACGCCGGCGAGGGAGGTGCCGTGGTAAGAGCCGGCGGTGATGTTGAAGGCGAGGAGGGCGTCGTCACCGGTGGTGACGAGTTCGCCGTTGTAGTGGCAGGCGCCGGCGAAGACGGATGCGGTGCGGGCCTCGACGTAATCGGCGGCGAGAGGGGTGTCGGTGGGGGCAGCCATGGGAAGGAGCGAGGGGGTGGGGGTGGCGGCGGTGAGGAGGAGGGCGATGGGGAGGAGGAGGAGTTTCATGGGGCACCCTGTGGAATAGTGAATGAGGACTAGTGAATGATGAATTTGCTCTTGGAGATTATAGCTTTCGGGTGGGGTGGGTAAAACTCAAAACGCAAAACTCAAAACGCAAGACCTTGGGCGGGGGTGGGTTGCGGTTGGGTGGGGGTGGCGTGGCGGGAGGGATTGCGGTTGGGCGGAGGCATTGGCTGCGGCCGACTGCGGGCTGGAAGCCCGCGTTACCGGGGTTGGGTGAAGGCGGAGCGGTAGCAGTTGCGGGAGGGGGTGCAGGCTTCGGGGTAGGCTTGCTGGCCGTCGGGGCCGACGGGGTTTTGGGTGTGGTAGCACCAGCAGTGGCCGGAGGGGTCGTAGAAGTGTTCGGGTTCGGTGGGGATGTGGTCGATCATGTAGAGTTTTTTGGAGCGGAGGTCGCCGCAGAAGGGGGTGAGGGAGAGGGAGCGGTGTTGGGGGGTGGTGGGGGTGTTCATGGGAGCCTCCCGGGGGAATGACGAATGACGAAGCACGAATGACGAATGAAATCTGAATGACGAATGACGGAATGACGAAACGGCTATGCGTTGAGAGTGGTCAGGACGCGGCGGATGAGAGTTTGGGTGAGGGGGACTTTGTAGGCGTTGTGTTCGAGGGGTTCGGCGTCGGCGAGGGCGATTTGGGCGATGTTGGCGAGGGAGTCTTTGTCGATTTTCTTGCCGACGAGGGCTTTTTCGGCGTCGGGGACGCGCCAGGGGATGGGGGCG
Organism: Planctomycetota bacterium; assembly: GCA_048498455.1. Classification (GTDB taxonomy): domain Bacteria; phylum Planctomycetota; class Phycisphaerae; order WQYP01; family WQYP01; genus CALCHA01. The sequence goes on from JBEHXY010000276.1 coordinate 1,644, forward strand.
ACGCCGGCGAGGACTATGCGGGCTTCCTTGACGGTTTTGTCGGCGTTGAGCTCGACGGCGGCGGCGACGGCGGCCATGGCGAAGTCGAGGGATTCACGTTCCTTGAACTTGAGGTAGGTGGAGTTGGCGGCCATGGGGGAGGCGGGGATTTGGATTTCGGTGACGATCTCACCTGGCTTGAGGACGTTTTCGCGGCGGACGGAGACCTTGGGGAGGATGAAGAATTCCTGGACGGGGATGGTGCGTGGCGCGGCGGGGCCGTTGATGGTGAGGGTGGCGTTCAAAGCGATGAGCATGGGGGCGAGGTCGGAGGGGTGGGCGATGTAGGAGGGTCCGCCGGCGATGATGGCGTTGTATTTGTTCTGGCCGGTGGCGGCGTAGCACTCGGTGCCGCCTTTTTTGAGGCATTTGACGTTTTCGAGGCGGAAGTACCAGCAGCGGGGGCGCTGGCAGAGGTTGCCGCCGACGGTGCCGAGGTTGCGGATCTGGGGGGTGGCGACGGAGTGGGCGGCCTGAGCGAGGCCGGGGAAGTTTTTGCGGATGGTCTCGTGTTCTTCAATGGCGGTGAGGGTGGCGAGGGCGCCGATTTTGAGGGAGCCATCGGGGGCGGCGGTGATTTTGTCGAGGCCGGCGATGGTTTTGAGGTTGACGACGCGCGGGGCGGGGGTGATGTAGGCCTTCATGGTGGTGAGGAGGTCCTGTCCGCCGGCGAGGGGGCGCGGGATGAGGTCGGGGTCGGTCTTGGCGTCGGCGGGGGTGAGGAGTTTGACGGCGGCTTCGACGGAGGGGGCGTTGGCGTATTCGAAGGCATTCATGGTTGATCTCGACAGAGGGGACGGAAACACGAAGACACGAAGGCACGAAGGACCACGAAGACGACCGAAGGTTCAGGCTTTTTGTTGGGCGGCGAGGGCGTTGAGGATTTTGTCGGGGGTGATGGGGAGGTCGCGGATGCGGATGCCGGTGGCGTTGTAGACGGCGTTGGCGATGGCGCCGACGCCGGGGATGTTGGCGGGTTCGGCGATGCCGATGACGACGTTGCGTTCATCGCCATCGTCGATGATGGGGATGAGCTCGGGGATTTCGAGGCATCCGGGGAGTTTGTAGTCGTTGAAGGTGGGGTTGACCATGACGCCGAGGGTGGGGTCCATGACGCGGGTTTCGTAGAGGGCCATGCCGAGGGACTGGATCATGCCGCCGTTGATCTGGGATTCGGCGGCGAGGCGGTTGAGGATGAGGCCGCCATCCTGGACATGGGCCATTTTGACGACCTTGACGTGTCCGGTTTCCATATCGACTTCGACTTCGGCGAAGGAGGCGCCGTGAGCGCCGTTGCCGGCCAGGTTGGCGGACCATTCTCCGCGGACCGAGAGGCCGTTGGCGGGGAGGGCGGCGCAGGCCTGTTTCCAGGAGAGGCTCTTGCCGGCGCCGAGGATCTGGCGGTCCTTGAAGAGGACGGCGTCGGGCTGGGCGCCCAGGAGGGGGGCGACGCGTTTGGCGATTTCGGTTCTGGCGTTGTAGGCGGCGGTTTTGACGGCGGGGGCGAGGGAGGCGGAGGTGGTGGAGCCGCCGGAGGAGACGCCGTTGGTGAAGCGGGTGTCGCCGATTTCCTCCTGGACGTCCTGGTATTCGAGGCCGAGTTCTTCGGCGACGATGGTGCGGACGTAGGTGCGGGTGCCGGTGCCGAGGTCCTGGGAGGCGTTCTGGACGGTGACGGAGCCATCCTGGTTGACGTTGACGGTGACGATGCAGCCGCGGCGGCCGCCGCCGCCCCAGGCGCCGATGCCGCAGCCCATGCCGCGGACGAGGTGGGAGCCGTCGGCGGATTTGCCGGGGGTTTTGTTGCGGTTTTCCCAGCCGATGGCCTTGGCGCCGACGGTGAGCTGGCGGACCCAGGCGGGGTCGGGGACGTTTTTCTTGCGGAACTCGACGGGGTCCATCTCGAGCTTGTAGGCGAGTTCGTCCATGAGGGATTCCATGGCGAAGCAGGCCTGGGGGTGGCCGGGGGCGCGCATGGCGACGGAGGAATCTTCGTTGGTGTTGACGGTGGCTTGTTCGCGGTAGACGTGGGCGGATTTGTATTGATAGGGCTGGGCGGCGATGCCGGAGCGGCCGATGCCGGGGAGGGCTTTCTGGAGGGCATGGACGGCGTTGAGGGTGCCATCCTTGTTGGCGCCGGCTTTGAAGGATTGGATGGAGCCGGGGCCATTGCCGGCGGCGAGGAATTCCTCGCGGCGGGTCATGACGAGTTTGACGGGTTGTTTGAGCTGTTTGGAGACGCGGAGGGCCCACTGGCCGACGATGCCGAGGCCGAACTTGGAGCCGAAGCCGCCGCCCATGTGGTGGACGATGCCGACGACTTTGCCGGCGGGGAGGCCGAGCTCGCGGGTGGCGTCGTTTCCGGCGACGGCGGCGGTGTCCTGGGAGGAGCAGTAGATGGTGGCGGAATCGCCGCCGGAATAATCGACGACAACGGAGTGGGTTTCGAGGCAGCAGTGGTGGACGATGTTGGTGGTGTAGGTGGCTTCGACGGAGACGTCGGAGGCTTTGACGGCGTCGAGGACGGCGTCGGGGGAGCCTTGCTGGGCGCCACCGCCGCGGCCACCGCCACCGCCCCGTGCGCCGCCGCGAGCGCCGCCACCGAAGATTTGCGGGGCGTCGGGTTTCAGGGCGTCTTCGGCGGTGACGACGTGGGGCAGGACTTCCCATTCGATTTTGACGGCGCGGGCGGCTTCCTCGGCGGCGTCAGGGGTTTTGGCGGCGACGACGGCGACGGGCTGGCCTTCGTAGCGAGGCTCGTTATCGAAGTTGGGGGTGAGGTCTTTGAAGGCGACGGCGAGCAGGACGCCGGGGACTTCCTTGGCGGCGGCGGTGTCGATCGAGGTGATGCGGGCGTGGGCGTGGGGGGAGGTGATGAAGCGGGCGTGGGCCATGTTGGGGACTTTGATGTCGTGGGTGTACTTGGCGGTGCCGGTGGTTTTGGCGGGGCCGTCGGCGCGGGGGATTTTGGTGTTGACGAAGCGGTGCTTGTCCTTGGGTCCCCAGGAAGGTCCTTCGACATCGTCGACGACGATTTCTTCTTCACCGGAGGGGACGCCGTTGACGATTTTGGGGACGAGAATCGTTTTTTTGCCGGGCTGCGTGGTGGGCATATGCGGCCTCAATTAGCGGGGGCGACGAAGGAAACACGAAGACACGAAGGCACGAAGGGGCACGACGACGGAGGGAATTACGCTTTGGCGGTTTTGGCGGCGGTTTGTGCGGCCTGGAAGACGTGGGGGTAGGTGCCGCAGCGGCAGAAGTTGCCTTTGCAGCCTTCCTTGATCTGCTGGAGGGAGGGGTCGGGGTTTTTGTTGAGGAGGTTGGAGATGGTGGTGACGAAGCCGGAGGTGCAGTAGCCGCACATCATGGCGTCGCATTCGATGAAGGCAGCCTGGACGGCGTTGGGCTTTTCGGGGGTGCCGAGGCCTTCGACGGTGGTGATGGTTTTGCCGACGGTGTCGATGGCGAGGACGGAGCAGCCGTAGGCGATTTTGCCATCGAGGATCACTGTGCAGGCGCCGCACGTTCCGGCGTTGCAGACGAGTTTTGGGCCGGTGACGGGGGGTTCGAGGTGGTCGCGGAGGGCGGTGAGGAGGGTGGTGCGGGGCTCGATGGAGACCTCGCGGTCCTTGCCATTGATTTTCAAAGTGACGGAGGTGGTGCCGGAGATGGGGGCGGAGGGATCGCCGGCAGGCGCGGCCTGCGCGGGGAGTTGCTTGGCGATGAGGCCTTCGGCGGCCGCGGCGGCGACGGCGGCGCCTTTGAGAAACCCGCGGCGGGAGACGCCGTTGGTGGGGGAGGTGGGCGGCTGTGTGGCGGACATGTGGGCTCCTTGTCCAGCAGGAGGTGGGAAGGCCGGAGCGGCGAGGCTGCGGGAAGTATACCCCGGGTGCAGAGGGAACAACGAGTGGCCGGGGGGGATATTTCTGGAAGTTAAAACTCAAAACGCAAAACGCAAAGCTCAAAACCTTGGCAGGCGAGCAAGGGTGGCGGCAGCGGCGGCGGCTCCGGCGGCATGATCCTCGTCCACACCGGCACGCTCAGCATCGGCCCGAACGGCAAGTTGTTCGC
>JBEHXY010000277.1:0-5715 GCA_048498455.1 Planctomycetota bacterium
GCCCGGCGACATGGCCACCATCCGCGGCACACTCCTCCAGACCCGCCTCATCCCCAAAAAACCCCGCCGCTTCGAAGCACTCCTCGAAGATGCCGCCGGACACGGTCCCGACGGCACCCGCGAACGCACCCGCTGCATCCTCACCTGGTTCAACCCCTTCGGCCTCGACAAAAAACTCCAGCCCGGCATGCTCGTCCGCGCCACCGGAAAAGTCACAGCCTTCCGCGACCGCCTCCAGATGGTCCAGCCCCAGTTCGAAGTCCTCGACGAAGCCGACCCCGATACCGCCGCCCCCAAGTCCGCCCGCATCGAACCCGTCTACCCCGCCACCACCGACCTCACCACCCAGCAGCTCCACCGCATCATCGAAAATAATCTCGACATCCTCCTCCCCCATCTCGAAGAATGGTTCCCCGAACCCCACCTCCGCGAACGCAACTTCTTCACCCGCCGCGAAGCCTTCGAAAAAATCCACCGCCCCGCCACCCTCAAGGACGCCATCACCGCCAGGCGCACCCTCGCCTACCACGAATTCTTCCTCCACCAGGCCGCCGTCGCCATCAAACGCTACCACCAGCGCAACAGCGCCCCCGCCATCCCCCTCCGCGTCGACGACGCCGTCGACGCCCGCATCCGCGCCCTCCTCCCCTTCGACCTCACCCCCGCCCAGAACCGCGTCATCGAATCCCTCCGCAAAGACCTCAACTCCACCAAGCCCATGAACCGCCTCCTCCAGGGCGACGTCGGCAGCGGCAAAACCGTCGTAGCCCTCTACGCCATGCTCGCCGCCACCGCGACTCCCAAAAATCTTGAAACTCGAAACTCGAAACTCGAAACTTCCCCCACCCACCAAGCCGCCCTCATGGCCCCCACCGAAATCCTCGCCGAACAACACTTCATCACCCTCTCCAAACTCCTCGAAGGCAAAAAAGTCCAACTCGCCCTCCTCACCGGATCCATCACCGGCACAGAACGCCAGCAAACCCTCTCACGTATAGCCGACGGCTCCCTCCACCTCATCGTCGGCACCCACGCACTCCTCTCCGAAGCCGTCCAGTTCCACTCCCTCGCCCTCATCGTCATCGACGAACAACACAAATTCGGCGTCGAACAACGCTCCCTCATCCGCACCAAACCCTCCGCCTCCGGCCTCGCCCCACACACCCTCGTCATGACCGCCACCCCCATCCCCCGAACCCTCGCCATGACCGCCTTCGGCGACCTCGACGTCTCCGTCATCGACGAACTCCCCCCCGGCCGCCAACCTATCCTCACGAAGATGACCCCCTCCTCCAACCGCGAAGACGTCTACGCCTGGCTCGCCCAAAAACTAAAGTCCGGCGACCAATCCTACATCGTCGTCCCCGCCATCGACGAAGACCCCCCCCTCGCCGAAATGGACACTCCCTCCACCACCGCGCCCTCCCCCAACCAAATGAATAATGAACAATCCACAATGAATAATCCCGCTACTCAGGACTCAGCACTCAGGACTCAGAACTTAAGAAACGCCACCGCTCTCCAAAAAGAGCTCCAATCCGGCCCCCTCGCCGCCTTCCGCGTCGGCCTCATCCACGGCCGCCTCTCCCGCGAAACCCGACAGCACATCATGGAACGCTTCCGACAGCACCTCATCGACGCACTCGTCGCCACCACCGTCATCGAAGTCGGCGTCGACGTCCCCAACTCCACCCTCATGATCATCGAACACGCCGACCGCTTCGGCCTCTCCCAACTCCACCAGCTCCGCGGCCGCGTCGGCCGCGGCTCCAAACAGTCCTACTGCATCCTCCTCGCCGACCAGCAAACCGATGACGCCGTCTCCCGCGTCAACGCCATGGTCAAACATTCCTCCGGCTTCAAAATTGCCGAAGAAGACCTCAAACTCCGCGGCATGGGCCAACTTATCGGCACAGCCCAGTCCGGACGCACCGACATCCACTTCGCCGACCTCCTCTTCGATCCCCACCTCCTCCCCATGTCCCGCCGCGACGCCTTCCAAACCATCGCCGCCGACCCCCGCCTCCTCGACCCCTCCCACACCAACCTCCGCACCCAAATCCTCACCCGCTTCGCCGACACCATCACCCTCGCCGACGTCGGCTGACCCCCAACACACAACCGCCCCATCAGACCCGCGACCAATCAGAGCCGCGACCGTCAGGGAGCGACCAACCAGCGCCGCGACAATACCAATCCATAAATCCACCACTTTTCGGGAACTTTCCAGCCACCCCTTCCGTTCTCCTGTTACCGCCCGACACGATCGGGTCGAAAAGGGGGAAAACCATGCCACCACACCTCATCACCAATTTAACATTTCACGCCAAAAATCCCCGCGCGCCTCTGTCTGTAAAACGCAAAACCATGATAAACACCGAAGAAAACCCCACGTCCCCATGATCAACAACGGCAAAAACTCAACGTGTTTTCCAAAAACCATGAGCAACACCGAAAGAAATCGCCAACATTGCCCCTCCAAATCGCCCCCAAATCCCCCCTCCGCCCCGTCCGGTTTCCTCTTTCCCGCCACCCGCCCCTTCCCCGCCTTCTCCGCTACAATCCCCGCTCTGCGAAACTCTGCCTAACCTGTGGAACCGTTCCCTCGCACCCGGAGCCCCCCATGCCCACCCCCCTCAACGTCGGCCTCGTCGGCTACCAGTTCATGGGCAAGGCCCACTCCAACGCCTGGCTTCAGGCCCCGCACTACTTCGACCTCCCCCGGACCCCCGTCCTCCACACCCTCGTCGGCCGCTCCCCCGAACCCCTCCGAAAAACCGCCGAAACCTGGGGCTGGAAAAACCATACAACCAACTATAAAGACCTCCTCCAGGATCCCGACATCCACCTCATCGACATCGCCACCCCCAACAACACCCACCCCGAGATCGCCATCGCCGCCGCCGAGGCCGGCAAAGCCGTCGCCTGCGAAAAGCCCCTCGCCCGCACCTACGCCGAAGCCGTGGTGATGCACGCCGCCGTCAAAAAGCACAAAGTCAAAAACTTCGTCTGGTTCAACTACCGCCGCGTCCCCGCCATCGCCCTCGCCCGCCAGCTTATCCAGCAGGGCCGCATCGGCCGCATCTTCCACGCCCGCGCCCTCTACCTCCAGGACTGGATCAAGGACCCCAACACCCCCCTCGTCTGGCGCCTCCAGAAAAAAGTCGCCGGCTCCGGCTCCCATGGCGACCTCGCCGCCCACTCCATCGACCTCCTCCGCTACCTCACCGGCGACGAAATCACCACCGTCTCCGCCCTCATGAAAACCTTCATCAAAAACCGCCCCATAGGCCGCATGGTCGAAGGCCTCACCGCCGCCGCCAGTGATACGTCCCTGCAAAGTTCCAAATCCCGCGCCGAAAAACCCAGGACCGCCAAAGTCGACGTCGACGACGCCGTCCTCTTCCTCGCCACCCTCGCCGGTGGGGGGGTCGCCTCCTTCGAAGCCACCCGCTTCGCCACCGGCCACCACAACGGCAATTCCCTCGAAATCAACGGCGAAAAAGGCTCCCTCCGCTTCTACTTCCCCCACTTCTCCTTCCTCGAATTCTTCGACGACACCCTCCCCCCCTCCGAAAAAGGCTGGCGCAAAATCTCCGCCTCCACCGCCGTCCACGACTACGCCAGAAACTACTGGCCTCCCGATCATCCCATCGGCTATGCCGAAACCTTCACCAACACCGCCGCCGACATCACCCGCGCCCTCTCCCCCAACCCCACCCCCTTCCACCCCGACTTCACCGACGCCCTCGCCACCCAACGCGTCCTCGAAGCCGTCACCAGAAGCGCCACCGAACAACGCTGGGTCAGCACCAGGGAAATCACCTGACCCCCACTTAACCCCTCACACCCGACACCCATCACCCGTCACCCAGGAGCGCCCCCACTTTCGCCGCACAAATAAAATCATTCTCCGTCAACCCGCCCACCGCATGCGTCACATAGGAAACCCCCACCCGGTTGTACCCCACCTCCATGTCCGGATGATGGTCCTCTCGATGGCTCACCCACGCCACCGCATTCACAAACGCCATCACCTCATGAAAATTCTTGAACCGAAACTCGCGCCGCAACACCCCGCCCGTCACCCCCCACCCCTTCACCTGCTTCAACAAATCCCCGACCAGCTCGTCCGACAACTTTCCCACCCCGCCCTCGCAAGCCACGCACTTCTTCTTCACCAGCTCGCTTTCCATTGCGCACCTCCATAAAAGCCCCTCCTATCATACTCCCACGACAAGGGAGCATCCCGGAGCATCCTCATGCCCCAGCCCGATCCCACCCCGCCGCCGCGAACCGCACTCCTCGCCGCCTCCCTCACCACCATCGCCGGCTACGTCGACGCCCTCGGCTACCTCGCCCTCGCCCACATCTACACCGCCAACATGAGCGGCAACTCCATCTCCCTCGGCATGCGCATCGCCCAGCGAAACCTCCCCGACCTCGCCCGCCGCGCCCTCCCCATCGCCGCCTTCTTCCTTGGCCTTCTTGCCTCCTCCGCCCTCCACCGCCTCGCCTCCGCCCGCCGCTTCCGCCGCTCCCTTTCCCTCATGCTTTCCATCGAGTTCGCGCTCCTCCTCGCCTACGCCATCACCGCCCACTTCCTCCTGCCCCAGCCCACCGACAACCCGCCCGCCGCGGCCTTCATTCCCCTCGCCTGGCTGGCCGCGCTGGCCATGGGCCTGCAGAACGCCTCCCTCCGCAAGGGCGGTGCCCTCACCGTCCACACCACCCACATCACCGGCCTCCTCCTCCAATGCGCCGACGCGACCGTCACCCTCATCACCGCCCTCACCCCCTCCGCCGAAACAACCTCCCGCCGCACCGCCCTGCTCAACGCCGCCTTCCTGTTCTCTCTCTGGCTCCTCTACGTCGCCGGCGCCATCGCCGCCGTCCTCCTCCTCCCGCCCCTTGGCCCGTCCGCCCTCATCCCGGTCCTCGCGCTCCTTCTCCTCTGGATCCTCATCGATCTCACCCGCCCGTTCGACCTTTGAAACTTCCCCGCGCGCCTCACTTCCCGTAGTTCGGAATCGGATTGCCATCCTTCGTCGCCGTGTCCGGGTTTGTCTTGATGCCGCTGATCTTCAGCACATACGCATACTTCCCCGGCGCCTTCGCCGGCAGGTTCACCTTCAGCCCGCCGTTGCCCTGCTCAAACTTCAGCTCCCCTTCCGCGCCCAGCATCGTCACCTTGCTCACCTTCCCCTCCGCCTTCCCTCTCGCCAGCGAAACCACATTCAGCTCCGGCGTCGTCGGCCAGTTCCCCACCAGGATCGCATACAGCGTCTCCCCCTTCACCGTGAACCGGACATTCGGCGCACCGCGTCCCTGCCCGTCGCTGAACTTCACCCAGTTGTGCGTGCCGTAAATCGCCTCGCCGTTGATCGCCATCCACGCGCCGACTTCGCGTAGCGTCGCCTGCTGCTCCTCCGGAATCGTGCCGTCCGCCTTGGGCGAGATGTTCAGCAGCAGCGTCCCGTTCCTGCTCACCGTTTCCACCAGCGCCGAAACAATGCTTCCCGGCGGCGAGACCTTCATGTCGTTCGTATAGCCCCACGTGCTCCCGATCGGGTGATCCACCTGCCACGCCCCCGTCCGAATCCCGGCGGGCGAACGCGCGCCGATCTTTTCAAAATCGATGATGCTGCCGATCGTCTCCACGTTCGTCCCGCTGGGCGCATACGCCGCCTTCTTCGTGCTGATCGACACTTCCTT
>JBEHXY010000278.1:0-5706 GCA_048498455.1 Planctomycetota bacterium
GCTGGCGGCGCGGGGGCTGACGATGGACCGGATCACGGACGACTGGTTTTTCCACACCAGCGACGTGCAGCGGGTGAATTATTTTCTGTTCATCGTGCGGACGAAGGCGCTGTTCAAGGAGGCGCTGCTGATTCCGGGGGTGCACGTGATTTACGGCGGACATGCGCGGCATGGGCAGGGGGCCTGTTTTCACCAGGAGGGGGATGATCCGGGGGACTGGTGGAACGACGGGGAGAACGACGACAACGGGATTTTCCGGTTCGGGTATCCGTTCATTGCGATACCGGCGCTGGACGTGGTGGCGCATGGGTATCACGCGACGATGTTAAATGCGTCGGAGGAGAAGCCGGCGGCGGATGCGACGCTGCTGCATCCGAAGCTGCTGCAGAATTACGGGGGGATCCGGCCGATGACGATCAAGGAACTGGTGAGCGATCGGTCGAACCAGGCGCGGCTGATCGACCTGGTGGGCGGGGAGGGGCCGTTCTGGGGATTGCGGTGCAACGGGGACGACGGGGTGTTTCAGCCGCACTTTGTGATGCCGTGCGGGTGGACGGACACGGGGGTGTCGCCGATGGACCTGGGGGCGACGGACATCACGTGTAAAGTGTTCGCGGATTTCGGGTGCAGCACGCTGGTGCACAATGCGAAGGTGGTGCGTCGTTTAAAGGGGTTTAAGAAGGAGGAGGACGATCGGTATGCGTATTGGACGGATTCACCGACGCCGCCGGTGAGCCTGGTGGGGTTCTGGCTGTTTCACCTGCTGACGTATCCGAAGGACAATGCGTTTATGCCGTGGGAGCCGTCGCTGGAGTATGCACGGGGGATGTCGAACCGGGATGCGCCTTCGACGGGATTTTTCTTCCGGGTGATTTAGTCGAGGCGGGCAGGGGGCCTTGGCTGGTTTTTTGGGTGGTGTTTTTATGAAGCGGGATGATGTGGTGGAAGGGGTGCGGGAGTTGAAGGCGAATGATCCGAAGGGGGACACGGATTTCCTGCGGGCGCTGGTGGAGGAGTCGCGGGAGGGTCCGCGGGCGCTGGTGGAGATGTGGGTGAGCAAGGCGTTGACGGGGGATCGGGCGATGGCGTTGATTCCGGGGCTGGAGGAGCTGGCGGTGGGGCCGCTGGTGGAGGCGCCGTCGGCGAAGGTGGACGGGTTCAACCGGGTGTGGGCGATGCGGACGGCGGTGGAGGCGCACGAGGGATCGCGGGCGAAGCTGATTGGGCGGTTGATGAAGCTGCTGGACGATGTGGAGCCGCTGCCGGTGGTGAAGATTCCCAACAGCGAGGAGCAGCCGGTGCCGCGGCGGGTGTGCGACGAGGCGTATCTGGCGTTGCGGCGGGTGATGAAGTTTGAGGAGGGGAAGATCGATGGGACACTGGAGGGGCGGGCGTTTCTGGACATGGGGGCGAAGGAGCGGGATGGGGAGATTCAGAAGGTGAAGAAGAGCAGGACGTTTACGCGGTTTGTTGAGGATTACGGAACGTGAGTGACGGCGCGCTGCAGACGGTGGTGTTGGAGGAGGCGGTGGAGGAGGCGATTTGCCGGCATGGGGAGGAGGGATATCCGGCGGAGGTGTGCGGGCTTCTGCTGGGGAAGATCGAGGAGGGACGGGTGGGCGTGATGGAGGCGGTGCGGGCGAAGAATGTCGCGGAAAAGGGGCGGCAGGCGGATCGGTATGAGATGGATCCGAAGGATGTGCTGGCGGCGATGAACGCGGCGGCAGCGAAGGGGCTGGACGTCGTCGGCGTGTACCACTCGCACCCGGATCATCCGGCCATGGCGAGCAAGACGGATACGGAGCTGGCGTGGGAGGGATGGGCGTACGTGATCGTGAGCGTGGTGAAGGGGCGGGCGGGGGTGGTGCACGGCTGGGTGCTGCGGGGAGGAACGATGGAGATGCTGGGGATGATCACGTGGGGGATGGGGCCGGGGTCGAGCGGGGGGCGTTGGGGAGGTTGAGTTTGTCTTCGACGGATTTGATTTTGTCGGCCATGGATTGGTCGCGGTCGGTGCGGGTGCCGAATTTGAGGGTGGTGGTGATGCGGGGGGCGCCCATGGCGTGGACGACTTCGTGGCATTTTTTGATGGCGTCGAAGACGGCGTCCCATTCGCCTTCGATGTTGGTGCCGTATGCGTGGAGGTGGGTGGTGAGGCCGGCGTCGGTGAGGACTTTTTCGCAGGCGGCGATGTGGGGGCTGACGGAGACACCGACGCCGAGGGGGACGACGCAGAGATCGGCGATGACTTTCATGAGTGCTGAGTCCTGAGTGCTGAGTGCTGAGTATCAGGTGATGTTGTGTTTTTGGGCGAGGCGTTTGGCGAGGGAGACGCCGGAAGAGAGGCCGCCTTCCATGTAGCCGGGGAAGCCGTAGGAGGTGTGTTCTCCGGCGAAGTGGATGGCGCCGACGCCGTCGTAGAGTTGTTTGCCGAGGGTGGTGATCTGGCGCGGCGCCGGGAAGGAGTAGCCGGCGCGGGTGAACTGTTCGCTGGGCCAGTCCATGAAGCGGGCGCTGAGGAAGTTGTCCTTGTAGCCGGGGTAGAGTTTTTCCAGTTCGGCGGCGAAGAAGGCGGAGCGTTCGATGGGGGGGCGGGCGCGGATGTGTTCGGCGGCGGGGCCACCGGCGAAGATGGTGAGCTCTGCGCCGTTGTCGCCGCCCTGGTCTTCGGTGCCTTCCCAGGTCATGGGGATGTCGCCATCGGATTGGCTGTCGGCGGAGAGTTTCTGGTCTTTCCAGTAGCGGCGTTTGACGGCGGCGAGGTACTTGAGGTTGACGCCCATCTGCGGGTTGGTGATTTCGGCGGGGAGCGCGGGGGAGAAGCGGATGCGGTCCCAGACGGAGGGGGGCACGGCGATGACGACTTCGTCGGCCATGTAGCGGTTGCCGGCATCGGTGGTGACCATGGCCTGTCCGCCGGCGCCGCCGGTGACGGCGGTGACGGGTTCGCCGAGGTGGACGCGGGATCCGAGGGCTTTGGCGATGCGTTGCGCGAGGACGCCGTTGCCCTGCATGCAGCGGCAGGTTTCGCTGTCGGTCCAGAACTTGTCGTACCCGCCGCCGGCGACCATGGCGAGGAAGGCGAGGTAGGACTGGCGTTCGAAGGCCATGCCGTTGTTGGATTCCCATTCGGCGCGGATCAGGCGTTTGGTGTCGCGGTCGGCTTCGAGCTTGGCGAGCCAGTCGGCCATGGTGCGGGCGTCGAGGGTGGCGGCATCGGGGGTGAGCCAGGGCTGTTCGACGTTGACGACCTTGGCGGCGTCGTTGAGGGTGGCGAGGCCGGCGTCGAGCTGTTCGAGGAGTTTTTTGGCGGCGGCATCGTCGAGTTTTTTGCCGCCGATGACGAGGGGGGCGGAGAGTTCGTCATCTCCCTTGATCTCGCGGAACTTGAGGCGGAATTTGGCGGCGTAGGCGATCCAGGTGTGGTGGTTGGAGCCGATGAGTTCACCGCCGCCTTCGACGATTTTGCCGGGGACCATGTCGTTGAAGGAGAGGACGCGTCCGCCGACGCGGTTGCGGGCTTCGAGAACGGTGACGTCGTAGCCGACGGACCTGAGTTCGTAGGCGCAGGCGAGCCCGGCGAAGCCGGCGCCGATGATGACGACCTTTTTGCCGTTGGGTTTTGCGGAAGTTTCGGCGCCCGGCGTGGCGCAGCCCGAGAGGAGGATGCCGGTGGAGGCGGCGATGGAGGCCTTGAGGAAGTCGCGGCGTGCGGCATCGAATTGCCGGGGGTGGAAGCGGCGGAGAAGCTTGGCGTAGAGAGTGTTGGGCATGCGTTCCTCCGTGAAAGTGTGGGTGATGGGGCGGAGTATACGCAAGGGTTTTGATTCGCGATAGAAGAAAGTCAGGGAGCGAGCTTGGAGAATGACCAAGGACGAAGCACGCAAGACGAAGCGATGAAAGAGGAGAGGGTGTTTGATCACCACAGAGGGCCCAGAGAGCACAGAGACGGTGGAGTCGGAGTTGATGGGGAGTCTGTGTCTTCTGTGTTCTCTGTGTCTTCTGTGTGCTCTGTGGTGATCACGGTGGTGGGGCAAAAAGCAATCCGCCGGCGTCCCGTGAGGGAGCGCCGGCGGAAAGAGGGAACAGACGATTTGTTTGACGCGGCGATTTGCGGCGTCAGGAATTAGCGGGCGGTGTCCTTGATGGACGCCTTTTCGGCCGCCGGAGAGGCGGTGCGCCACCCGGTCTCGGCGGCACGGTCGGCGATTTCGCGGACGCGTCCGGGAGCGGTGCGGGCCTGCTTTTCCTGGATTTTGCGGACTTCCTCGGCGCCGCGTTTTCCGGCGAGGAAGGCGTGGTCGGAATTGTAGTATTCCCATTCGCTGTAGCGGCCGACGAGGACGATGTCGTGCTGGGCGAGCCACTGGCGGATGACGGCGATGTTCCTGGGCCGGGCGTGATCGTAGACCACGTAGGCGAAGGGCATATCGACGACGTTGGAGCAGATGACTTCATCGTCTTCCTTGATGAAGCCGACGCGCTTGGCGTCTTCGATGCAGAGCTTGATGAGGTCTTCGCCGTCACATGGCAGCGGCTTGGTGGGGGAGTAGGTGATTTCGCAGGTGAAGCCGAAGCCGCCCGGTGCGTTGCAGTGGGGCGAAGCGTTGCCTTGAACGAAGATGCGGTGGAAGACGGTGTCTTCGGGGTAGTAGATCCAGTGCTTGTCGGTGACGTTCTCGCGCTTGACGCCGATGTTGACGCACTTGACGGAGGTGTGGCGGAGACCGGCGGCGGCTTTCTGCACTTCGGCGGGCGCTTCTTCACCCGCCATGCGGACGAGCACGGGGAGGGGCATGGTGGATATGAGCTGCTCGTATTTCACGACTTTGCCGTTGGAGAGGGTGAGGGTTTTTTCCGAGGGCGAGAAGCCGACGACGCGGGTGTTGAGCATGAGACGGTCCTGCACGTGGGGGAGGAAGCCGTCCATGAGGGCCTGGAAACCGCCCTTGAGGGGATAACCGAAGCGGGCGTTGGGGCCCATGGGGGGCGGTGCGGGTTCGAGGGCGCCCTGGATCATTTCTTCGAGGTTGGGCAGCGGGACGCGACCGCCGAGCCAGGAGGTTTCCATGTCCTTGAGATCGACCGCCCAGATCTTGCGGTTGTAGGGGACGGCGAAATGTTTGGCGACGCCGGCGCCCCAGACTTTGTAGATGAATTCTTCGAAGTTGGCGGGTTCGTCGTTGCCGTGTTTCGAGTTTCCAGTTTCGAGTTTCGAGCTTTCGACGAGTTTGACTTCGGCTTCGGCGATGCCGTCGCCGCAGCAGTCTTTGACGTCGCCTTTGCCGTTGCTGGCGCAGGCCTTGGCGTGGCCGTTTCCGTTGGCGTGGCCGTTTGTGTGGCCGTTGCCATTGCCGTTGGAGTGCCCGTTGCCGTTGGCGTGACCGTTTCCGTTTCCATTGGCGTGGCCGTTGGCGCCGTTCATCTGGGCGGTGCCGGTGAGCGACCCATTGCCGCCATGGAGTTTCTTGGCGTGGTCATCGGCCTTGGTCTTGATGGAGCCGAAGCGGGCTTCGATGGCGCCGAGGATGCACTCGGTGATGACCTTGGGGGGCAGGCCGTAGAGAGCGCCCTGGAACGGATAGCGGGTGTAGACATTTTTCGAATAGACCCAGGCTTCGCGGTTCTGCCAGTGGATGTTGTCGCCCAGGAGCATCTTGTACATCTGATGCACGTAGGGGTCGTTGGAGAACATGATGTGGCCGG
>JBEHXY010000279.1:0-5685 GCA_048498455.1 Planctomycetota bacterium
GAAGATTGCGGAGCGGGCGGGGGTGCCGATCGTCCCGGGGACGGCGGAGTCGGTGGTGAACTGGAAGGACGTGCAGCGCGAGGCGAAGCGGATCGGGTTCCCGCTGATCATCAAGGCGGCGCACGGGGGCGGCGGGCGCGGGATGCGGGTGGTGAAGGAGATGGGGGAACTGCAGGAAAAACTGGCGGAGGCATCGCGCGAGGCGGGGGCGGCGTTCGGCAAGGGGGAGGTGTTCCTCGAGCGGTACATCCAGCATGCGAAACACATTGAGGTGCAGCTGCTGGGCGATTCGCACGGCAACCTGCTGCATTTGTTCGAGCGCGACTGCACCGTGCAGCGGCGGCACCAGAAGGTGGTGGAGCTGGCGCCGGCGGTGAGTTTGCCGATGGATGTGCGGCAGAAGATTTGCGAATCGGCGGTGCAGATCGGCCGGCAGGTGAAGTACAAGAACGCGGGGACGGTGGAGTTCCTGGTGGATGCCGAGACGCACGAATATTTCTTCATCGAGGTGAACCCGCGCATCCAGGTGGAGCACACGGTCACGGAGATCATCACGGGCATCGACCTGGTGAAATCGCAGATCCGCATTGCGCAGGGTTACGGGCTGCATGAGGAGCCGTTGAATCTGCCGCGGCAGAACGAGCTGACGTTCCGCGGCGTTGCGTTGCAAAGCCGGATCACGTCGGAGGACCCGGCGAACCATTTCACGCCGGATTACGGGCGCATTTCGTCGTATCGATCGCCGGCGGGTTACGGGGTGCGGCTGGATGGGGGCACGGCGTATTCGGGGGCGGTGATCACGCCGTATTTCGATTCGCTGCTGGTGAAGCTGACCTGTTTTGGTGCGACCTTCGACGAGGTGATTTCGCGCACGCAGCGGGCGCTGGCGGAGTTCCGCATCCGCGGGGTGAAGACCAACATTCCGTTCCTGCAGAACCTGGTGGCGCATCCCGATTTTCAATCGGGCAAGGCGACGACCACGTTCATCGACACGACGCCGGCGCTGTTCAAGTTCCCGCAGCGGCGCGACCGGGCGACCAAGCTGCTGACGTACCTGGGCGATGTGATCGTCAACGGGCGGCCGGAGATCAAGAAGAAGCCGGACGTGTCGGTGATGACGCCGCCGCGGGCGTTGCCGGAGATGCTGGGCGCTCCGCCGGCGGGGAGCCGGGACAAGTTCAAGGAGCTGGGCGCCAAGGGGTTTGCGGGGTGGATTCTGAAGCAGAAGAAGCTGCTGCTGACGGACACGACGATGCGGGATGCGCACCAGTCGCTGCTGGCGACGCGGGTGCGGACGACGGATCTGCTGGGCTGCGCGCCGTTTGTCTCGCACAACCTGTCGAACCTGTTTTCGCTGGAGATGTGGGGCGGGGCGACCTTCGACAGCTCGCTGCGGTTTCTGTCGGAAGACCCGTGGGACCGGCTGGCGCAGCTGCGCAAGGCGGTGCCCAACGTGCTGTTCCAGATGCTGTTCCGGGCATCGAACGCCCTGGGCTACACGAATTATCCCGACAACGTGGTGAAGGAATTCGCCAAGCTGGCGGCGAAGCAGGGGATGGACATCTTCCGCATTTTCGACAGCCTGAACTGGCTGGAGAACATGAAGGTGGCGATGGAGGCCGTGCTGGAGACCGACGCGATCTGCGAAGCGGCGATCTGCTACACCGGCGACATTCTCGATCCGAAGCGCGACAAGTATTCGCTGACCTATTACGTGAAGCTGGCCAAAGAGCTGGAGCGGATGGGGACGCACATTCTCGCCATCAAGGACATGGCGGGGCTGCTCAAGCCGCTGGCGGCGCGGAAGCTGGTGAAGGCATTGCGGGAGGAGGTCGGCGTGCCGATCCATTTCCACACGCACGACACGGCGGGGATCCAGGCGGGGGCGTACCTGATGGCGGCGGAGGCGGGGGTGAACATCGTGGATTGCGCGGTCTCGAGCATGTCGGCGATGACCAGCCAGCCGAACATGAACGCGGTGGTGGCGGCGCTCAAGAACACGCCGCGGGACACGGGTATTTCGGAGGAGGCGCTCTCGGAGTATTCCGATTACTGGGAAGCGGTGCGGCGTTATTACGCGCCGTTCGAAGAGGGGATGCTGGCGCCGACGGCGAGCGTGTATCAGCACGAGATGCCCGGCGGGCAGTACACGAACTTGCGGGTGCAGGCGAAGTCGCTGGGGCTGGAAGGGCGCTGGCCGGAGGTCGAGAAGGCCTATGCGGACGCCAACCAGCTGTTCGGCGACATCGTGAAGGTGACGCCTTCGTCGAAGATCGTCGGCGACATGGCGCTGTTCATGGTGACCAACAACCTGACGCCCAAGGACATCCTCGAGCCGGACCGGCACCTGGCGTTTCCGAAGTCGGTGGTGGAGTTTTTCCGCGGCGACATCGGCCAGCCCACGGGCGGGTTCCCGAAGGAGCTGCAGAAAATCATCCTGGGCAAGGAAAAGCCGCTCAAGGGGCGGCCCGGGGCGTCGCTGCCGAAGGTGAACCTGGAAAAGGTGCGGGAAGAGCTGGCGGCGAAGGTGCGTCACGATCCTTCGGACACGGACCTGGCCAGCTATCTGATGTACCCGCAGGTGTTCCTGGAGTTCGACCGGTTCCGCAGCCATTATTCGGATGTGTCGGTGATTCCAACGACGGCGTTTTTCTACGGGCTGCAGCCTTACCAGGAATTGCCGATCGAAATCGAGCCGGGCAAGACGCTGCTGGTGAAGTTCCTGACGGTGGGCGATCCGGATCCCGACGGCATGGTGACGGTGTTCTTCGAGCTCAACGGGCAGCCGCGGGAAGTGAAGGTGCCGGACCGCAAGCGGGGGGTGGTGAAGGCGGACCGTCCCAAGGCCGACGCGCAGAATCCGGCGCACGTGGGCGCGCCGATGCCCGGGAAGGTGACGTCGATCAGCGTGTCGCTGGGGCAGACGATCACCAAGGGCGCCAAGCTGCTGACGATCGAAGCGATGAAGATGGAGACGGCGGTGTATTCGCCGCGGGACGGCAAGATCGCGAAGATCGACGTTCAGCCCGGCACCCAGATCGCCAGCGGGGATCTGCTGATCGAAATCGAGTGAGGCGCGGCGGGCGGCGCGCCTCACGCTCGAACAGCCAGGAAATGTTTAGAGCGTCGGACCGGTGAAGTTCTGGAGCAGGACCGACCCTGCGCCCACGGCAGGCCGCGGGTCGAAGCCCGGTGGGGGGGCTCGCACGATGGTGGCGCCGCCGGCGCCGTTGTTGCTGTTGGTGGGATACATGCTTCCCTGTGCCGAGAGCACGCCGGTGACCTGGAACTGGCCCTGGTGGGTCATGTCGCCGCCGGCGTACATGCTGCCGAAGATGCGGAAGTTTCCCTTGGTGGCGATGGTGCCGGTGGCCACGATGTTGACCGAGTCGGTCTGGTCGCCCACGCCGTTCTGGATGTCGATGTCGCCGACGACCACGAGGGTGCCCGAGCCGTAGACATTGACGTTTTTAAGCGTCAGGGACTGCCCGGGGGGAACCACGACATAGAGCACATTGTGATTGGTGAAGTCGAGGGAACTGGGGGTGATGTCGGTGAAGCGGCTGGCGCCGGAGGAATTGATCAGGCCGTTGACGCTGATCGCGCCGGCGGGCGCGGTCTTGGTGTTGGAGGGGTCGTACCAGACGGCGGGGGGCGCGGGGATGTTGGGGTTGTAAACCGCGTAGGAAAGATTGCTCTGCGTGCCGCCATACTGGATGGAGCCGTTGATGGACACGCTGCCTTTGAGGTCGATGTTGCCCTTGACCAGGGCGTTGCCGTCGATGGTGATGTTGCCGGCCTCGGAGATGCCGCTGCCGAGGGTGAGGGCGGGGATGATGGTCGCCGGCTGAAGCGTGACCTTGATGGTGCTCTTG
This sequence comes from Planctomycetota bacterium, assembly GCA_048498455.1. Taxonomy (GTDB): domain Bacteria; phylum Planctomycetota; class Phycisphaerae; order WQYP01; family WQYP01; genus CALCHA01. The sequence goes on from JBEHXY010000279.1 coordinate 3,876, forward strand.
ATGCGGGTGTCGGCGCTGTAGGTGCCCACGGAGGTGATGACCGCGGGCGTGTTGAAGCCGGAGCCCGAGGCGGTGATGGTGTAGGTGCATCCGCCGACGGTGGCCGAGTAGGACGGGTACACCGGCTGGCCGCTGACGATGGGCGGGTTGACCCAGGACCCATATTCCACTTCGTACTGTGCCCGCTGGATGCCGGCCTCGGCGGCGTAGAAGGCCTGGTCGCGGTGCAGCGTCATGCCGCTGACCTCGCTCTGCACGCCCGAGGAGAGCGACAGGGTCGAGGCGACACCGACGGTCATGGCCGCCAGGAGCACGAGGAGGAACATGGCGGCGGAACCGCGGCGGTGCGTTCGATAATCATTTCGTCTTTTTGGGAACATGGCCACTCCAAACAGCGGGGACAAAAGCGCCGTCCGCCCCATCTCAGACGTACGATACGCCGCGCGTGGCCGCCACATTTTTCAACGATTTTTCCCATTATCACTTTTAACAGGTCGCCATTTATCCTCCCCCCCGTGTGCGCCGATGGGCAACAGCAGGCACTTTGAGTCTGCTGGAAGAAAGGCCGCCGCCATGTCGCTGCAATCAACCCTTCCGCAACGCTCCCTGTCCGGCAAGCGGTCCGCGCGGGCGTACACGCTCATTGAGGCGCTGGTGTGCATCGCCATTCTCAGCGTGATCACCTCGCTGGCGGTCGTGCCGCTGGCGTCGCTCAATGATTCCACGCGGCTCGATGCGGTGATGAAGCGCAGCACCTCGATGCTCCGCTACGCGCGGATGCTGGCGATGTCCTCGGGCCAGCCCTGCAGCGTCGAGTTCAACGGCAACACACAGACGATCGCGGTGTATCTCGGCAGCGCGACGACGCCGGCGCCCAACGCCCTGTTCTCCAACAACTCCTGCTCGCTCAACCTGCTCAGCGACGCCGGCGTCTCGGGCGTCCGCATCAGCGACATCAGCAACGGCGGCAGCCCCGCCCGGTTCACGTACGGCACCCTGGGCACGCGCATCAATCCGCCAACTTATGCCAGCCCGATGGCCGTGACCTTCACGTGCGGCAAAGGCGCCGCGACGCTGACGATTCCCAATGCCGGAGAGCCGCAATGAAAACCCTGCTCCGCCACCCGCCGCATCGCCGCCGCGCCTTTTCCTATATTGAGGCGCTGCTGCTGATCACGATCCTGGGCATCACCGGCGCCGCCACCGGCAGGGCGCTGACCGCGGTGGTGCATGCCCCCGCGCAGAACAACGATTCGTTTCTGCTGGAGACCACCCTCGTCGACAAGATGGAGTACCTGCGGTCGCTGCCGTTTTCCTCGCTCGCGGCGGATGTGCCGCACTTTCCCTCGGTGTACAGCGACACCTCCACCAACGCCCCGGTGATTCATGGCGACGTGGTGCCGCGCACCGTCGCCATGTGGTACGTCGTTCCGGCCACCGGCGCGTTCTCGGTGACGGCGACGCACATGATCCGCGTGACCGTGTCCGCCAAGGGCCGCTCCCTCGTTTGCCTGGTGAATGAGCCATGAACATGCGCGCTTTGATTTATCATGCCCGCCACCGCCGGGGCCTGACGCTGATCGAGCTGATGGCCTCGCTGATCATTCTCACGCTGGTAGCCACCGCGGGCTTTTCGCTGCTGGCGGCCACTGGCCAGACGCAGCGTTACGTCGTGCAGAACACCAGCGCCGTGTCGCAGGTGGAGCTCGCGTTCCGGCGCATCCTGGAAAACCTGCGCTCCGCCTCGCAGGGTTCGATCCCGATCGCCACCGAGCTCGACCTCGTCAGCCAGCCCGACACCTCCAAGGCC
>JBEHXY010000280.1:0-5660 GCA_048498455.1 Planctomycetota bacterium
GGTAGGCGGGCGCGCGGGGGGCTGGATGTGGAGGCTTGAGGGGGCGGGGCATTGGTAATTGGTAAATAGTAATTGGTAATTGGGGGTGCGGATGGGGGTTGCGCGCGGGGTGGGCGGCTTTGCGGAGAGGGCGGGTTTACAGGGGGGTGAGGGGTTTGGTAAGACGTTGCGTCGCGCGGCGCGGGTGGATGTGCTGCGGGTTGTACGCAAGGATGGATGTTGGATGGCGGAGGCGCGGTCGCAGCGGTTGAACGAGGAACAGCGGCGGGTGGCGGAGCATTTCCAGGGGCGGGCGCTGGTGATCGCGGGGCCGGGGAGCGGGAAGACATCGACGATCACGGCGCGGGTGGGGGAGCTTTTGCTCAAGGGGGTGGCGCCGGCGGCGATCTTGTGTTTAACGTTCACCAACAAGGCGGCGGGGGAGATGCGCGAGCGCATCAGCCGGCGGTACACGGTGGGGAAGAAGATCAAGATCTGCACGTTTCATGCGCTGGCGGGGGAGCTTCTGCGGCGGCACGGGAGCGTGATCGGGTATTCGCCGCGGATGACGATCCTGGATTCGGACGATCAGGAGGATTTGCTGGCGCAGGTGGCGCGGCAAATGTTTGCGGGGGATGCGGATGTCGACTTTACCAAGCCGAAGCTCAAGGCGCTGCTGCTGATGTTGAATAGTTGGCGCGAGAACCTGGAGCCGATGGAAAAGCTCGAGAAGATGGTGTACGAGGAGGAGCTTCGGGCGGAGGAGCTGGCGGTGATGAAGGGGTACCTCCAGCGGATGCGGGATGCGAATACGACTGATTTTTCAGGGCTTTTGTCGGAAACGGTGCGGCTTCTGAAATTCGAGCCGGAGGGGGTTCCGCCGGAGGAGCGGGTGGCGGCGCGGCTGCAGCGGATGTGGCGGTACATTCAAGTTGACGAGTACCAGGACACGAATGTCGCGCAAAACGAGATTGTGGAGCTGCTTGCCGGAGTTTCGGACAACGTGATGGCGGTGGGGGACCAGGATCAGTCGATTTACGAGTGGCGCGGGGCCAATCCGGAGGGGATCGCAAAGTTTATCAACCGCGGGCGCGGGAAGGGGGGGTGTGCGACGTACCACTTGTCGACGAACTATAGGTCCACGCCGGAGATCATCGCGCTGGCGGACAAGCTGATTCGGCACTCGCCGAACCGGATGACCATCGAGTTCAAGGCGGCGACGCCGTCGATCGGGAAGCCCCCGCGGCTGGATGCCTATCCCACGCCGGAGGAGGAGGGCAATGCGGTGGCGGAGAAGGTGAAGGCGTGCATCAACCTGTTGGGGGTGCGGCCTTCGGAGATCGCGGTGTTCTTCCGGCTCAATGACATGTCGCGGCCGGTCGAAGTGGCGCTGGCGCGGCGGGAGATCCCGTTCAAGGTGGTGGGGGGGCTGAGCTTCTATGACCGGGGGGAAATTCGGGACTGTATTGGCATGATGCGGCTGCTGGCGAATCCGAAGGATGGGGCGGCCTTTGCGCGGGTGGTGAATAAGCCCAAGCGCGGCATCGGGGAAAAGTCGATCGGGCTGATCGAAAACTATGCGGCCATGAAGGGGGTGGACCTGGTGACGGCGTGCGGTCATGCGCACGAAATCTTCTCAGATGAGGAGATGGTCGACGCGGTGAGGCAACTGCATTTTGTGTATGGGATGGATCACAAGGGCAAGACGGCGGCGGACCTGCTGGCTGAGGCGCTGCGGCGGAACAACTATACAACGTACCTCGAGGGGCATGAGAAGGAGACGCCGGAGAAAATCGAGGAACGGAAGCGGAACGTCGATGAAATGGTGAATTCCGTGGCCTTGTGGTGCCGGGACAATCCGGAGGAGGGCGTGGGGGATTACCTGGGGTATATCTCGCTGCTGACGTCATTGGACGACAAGCGGACGGACGACGCGGTGCGGCTGATGAGTTTGCATGCGAGCAAGGGACTGGAGTTCGATGTGGTGTTCATGGTGGGGGTGGAGAACGGGCTTTTGCCGCACAAAAAGGCGGTGCTGGAACGCCCGGAGGCGGGATTGGCGGAGGAGCGGCGGCTGTGTTACGTGGGGTTCACGCGGGCGCGGAAGCAGTTGTTCGTGAGTTATTGCCAGGAGCGGCAAGGCGCGTTTGTGCGCGGCAAGGGGGTGAAATTTGAGGCGGTGCGGCCGAGCCAGTTCCTGTTGGAGAGCGGGCTGATGGGGGAAGTGGAGTACCTGCGCAAGATGCCGGCGGCGATGGTTTCGTGAGAGCGACCGGCGTGGCGGCGGGGGCGTGCGGAGGAAGGTGGATGGGGTTGCAGGGGGGCATGTTGGCTTAAGGGTTGGCTTGACTTGGACGATGAAAAAGGTAATCTAGTGAGTCTCTGGCTGGCCTGATTTTCGGGGCGGCGAGAGGACAATCCGCGGTAGCTCAATGGTAGAGCATCCCGCTGTTAACGGGAATGTTGTAGGTTCGAGTCCTACCCGCGGAGCTTTGGGTGTGGGCGGGAAAGGGGAAGCGGTTGAGACCTCCGAGCGATCGGAGGTCGTTGTGTTTTTGCGGGGCGGCGGCCGGGGGCGGGCGGGTGCGGCGGTGGTGGGCGGCGCGGCCGAGGGGCGGGTTGCAATGATTTGGCGTGACAGGCGGGGGTGCGAGAAGTAGGCTTTGCACACTCCGTTCGAAGAAATCTTATGGTTCGGGGGCGGCGGGGCTTTGCGGGAGGTATGCGATGCGGCTGAAGGACAAGGTGGCGCTGGTGACCGGGGCGAACAGCGGGATCGGGCGCGGCATTGCCGAGCGCTTCGCCGCGGAGGGGGCGCATGTGGCGGTGAATTACCTGCCCGGCGGAACGCGGCAAGCCGATGCGGAGGCGGAGGCCCGGGGGTTTCCCACCCAGGCCTTGGCGGTGCCGGCGGATGTGTCGAAGCGCGACCAGGTCGAGGCGATGATCAAGGCGGTCGTCGAGAAGTTCGGGCGGCTGGACATCTGCGTGAACAACGCCGGCATCGAAATCAACAAGCCGTTCCTCCAGGCGACCGACGACGAGTGGAACAAGGTGATCGCGGTCAACCTGTATGGATCGTATGTGGTGGCGCAGGTGGCGGCGCGGCAGATGGTGGCGCAGCGCAAGGGCGATGAGGCGGGCGGGAAGTTGCTGTTCGTGTCGTCGGTGCATGAGGACATTCCGTTTCCCGGCTACACGGCCTACTGCGCAAGCAAGGGGGGCGTCCGCATGATGATGCGGAACATCGCGATGGAACTGGCGCCTTACAAGATCAACGTGAACAACATCGCGCCGGGCGCCATCGCCACGCCGATCAACCAGTCGGTGCTGAATGATCCGGCCGCGATGAAGAATGCGATCACGGAGATTCCGTGGGGGCGTTTCGGCCGGCCGGACGAGGTGGCGAGCGTCGCGGTGTTCCTGGCGAGCGACGAGGCGGAGTATGTGACCGGCAGCACCTATTACGTGGACGGCGGGCTGACCCAGCAGGTAACCCTTTATTGATGGCGGGCGATGGCGAAGACGGCGGAAGAAGCGCGGCTGGATCAGGACCGCGGTGATGCGGATTGGAAAAAATGGGGGCCCTATCTGTCGGAGCGGGCGTGGGGGACGGTGCGCGAGGATTATTCCGCCGACGGCAGCGCCTGGGATTACTTTCCGCACGACCACGCGCGCAGCCGGGCCTACCGCTGGAACGAGGATGGGCTGCTGGGGATCTCGGATCGGCGGCAGTATCTGTGTTTCGCGCTGGCGCTTTGGAACGGGAAAGATCCGATCCTCAAGGAGCGGGCGTTTGGGCTGACGGGTCCGCAGGGGAATCACGGGGAGGATGTGAAGGAATATTACTACTTTCTCGATTCGACGCCGACGCACTCCTACATGAAGGCGTTGTACAAGTATCCACAGGCGGAATATCCCTACGCGCTGCTGGTGGATGAAGCGGCGCGGCGGGGGAAGTGCGACCCCGAGTTTGAGCTGATGGATACGGGGGTGTTTGAAGGCGATCGCTATTTCGATGTGGAAGTGGAGTACGCCAAGGGGGAGGTGGAAGACCTGCTGATAAGAATCACCATTAACAACCGCGGCCCCGAGGCCGCCCCGCTGGTATTGCTACCATCGATGTGGTTTCGCAATACCTGGAGCTGGTCGCAGGGCGCCGCCCGGCCGGACTTGTGGCTGGAGGCCGACCATGCGATTCGCGCGCGGCACCCGGAACTGGGCGATTATGTGCTGCGCTGGGAGGATGGCGGGCACGGGGCCGAGGCGCTCTTCACCGAGAACGAAACCAACTGCGAGCGTCTCTTCGGCGGACAAAGCAGCGCCCGCTACGTGAAGGACGCGTTTCACCGTTATGTGATTTCCGGCGACGAGGAAGCGGTGAACCCGGAGCAGCGCGGCACCAAGGCGGCCGTGCGCTACGACCTCGAAGTGCCGGCGCAGGGCCGGGTGGCGGTGCAACTGCGGCTGTCCAGAAGCGAGGTGCAGGGCCCGGGTTTCGGCGCTCCCTTCGAGCGGCTTTTTGAGCGGCGCCGGCGCGAGGCCGACGCGTTCTATGAAAAGGTGGCGCCGCCGGGGCTGTCGGACGACCTGCGGAACATTCAACGCCAGGCGTTCGCCGGCCTGTTGTGGAGCAAGCAATTTTACAACTATGACGTGCGGACCTGGCTGGAGGGCGACCCGGCACTTCCTCCGCCGCCGCCGGAGCGCTGGAGCGGCCGCAATCACGACTGGGAACATCTCGCCAACGACAGCGTGATGTCGATGCCCGACACGTGGGAATATCCCTGGTATGCCGCGTGGGACCTGGCGTTTCACACCATTCCGCTGGCCATGATCGATCCGGACTTTGCGAAGCGGCAGCTCATTTTGCTGCTCCGCGAATGGTTCATGCATCCCAACGGGCAGTTGCCGGCCTATGAGTGGGCGTTTGGCGATGTGAATCCGCCGGTGCATGCGTGGGCGGCGCTGCGCGTGTTCCGCATTGAAAAGAAGGCCAAGGGCAAGGGGGACCGCCTGTTCCTCGAACGCGTGTTTCAGAAGCTGCTCATCAACTTCACCTGGTGGGTGAACCGCAAGGACCACCAGGGCCGCAACATTTTTCAGGGCGGATTCCTCGGCCTGGACAACATCGGCCTGTTCGATCGCAGCGCGCGGCTGCCCAGCGGGTCCTACCTGGACCAGTCCGACGGCACCGCGTGGATGGCCATGTTCTGCCTGAACATGCTCGCCATCGCCATCGAGCTGGCCAGCGAAGACAAGGCCTACGAGGATGTCGCCACCAAGTTTCTCGAGCACTTCTTCTACATCGCGCACGCCATGAACGACCGGCCCGAAACGATGGGCGACGATGGCAACGACCTGTGGGACGACGATGACGGCTTTTATTACGACGTGATGCACAAAAGCAGCGGCGAGCATTTGTTTTTGCGCGTGCGCTCGATGGTGGGGCTGATCCCGCTGCTGGCGGTGGAAACCATCGATGAGGAAGTCATGCACCGCCTGCCCGAATTCAGCCGCCGGCTGGAGTGGTTCATGACCAACCGGCCGGACATGTGCGCCAACGTGGCGTCGGTCACGGCGATTGGGCAGATGAACCGGCGGCTGTTCTCCATTGTGGATGCCGACCGCCTGCGGGCGATTCTCACGCGCATGCTGGACGAGGAGGAATTCCTTTCCCC
>JBEHXY010000281.1:0-5624 GCA_048498455.1 Planctomycetota bacterium
AATTCGAGGGCCGCCCCCGCCACCGGTTCGGAGGCATCGACGGTGATCGTCACCTTCGTGCCCACCAGCGCGTCGATGTTGCCCTCGCGCGATTCATCGACCCGCGGGGCCAGGTGCGTGTAGGCGGGATAGCGGTACTCCATCCGCAGCCGCGCCACCGACGGCCGCGACTTCACGCGCACGGTGAAGGGCCCGGCGGTCGTGCCGGCGGCCTGCACCTTGTAGGAAAAGCTTCCCTGCAGGTTGTCAAAAGCGCTGCGGAAGGACTGGCCCGCGACGCGCTCCATTTCCATCGGCCGTTCCAGGGAGCCGGCGCCCTCGCCCATCCACACCAGCACGGCGCGTTCGACGGTCTGCCCCTCGGGCGTCAGGCCATCCGCGGGCGGCTTGACCTGCACCTGCACGTCGACGGATTCCCCCTCGGCGACCGTCACATCTCCGGGCGTGACCACGAGCGTCGCACCGGGCAGCGCCTGTGCCGCGGTCCAGGGCATCAGCCCGCGCCGCAATCCCAGCCCCAGGCGCGGGCCCATCGCCACCAGCAGCACCAGCCAGATCATCAGGAGGGGAAAGAGAATCGCGAACCAGCGGCCCACATCCCTGGCCGACACCACCAGCGCCGGGTTCAGGCGGTCCGCCGCCTTTTCCGCCTGCCGGTAGAGCACGGCGACGAGTTCCGGCGATCCGCGGAAGCGGGCGTCGGCCTCCTGGGAGAGTTCCACCGCGGAGGAGATGCGTTCCTGGTTGTCGGGCACGGCGGCATCGGCCAGCCAGGCCGCCGCCGAGAGATCGCGCCGGCCCCGCAGCACCGCGAGTCGCCGCCAGATCCGCAACAACATGAGGACGATCAATCCCCACGCCAGCAGCGCCAGCAGCAGGGCCACCGCCACCGGCACGCGGCGGAACGATCCCAGCGCCAGGGCCACCACCAGCCACACCGCCCCCAGCAACACCCCCGCCTGCAGCAGCGCCCGCACCCGCCCGAAAGCCCGCGCCCGTCCCGCCACCCGGCGCAGCGGCGAGGCCAGCCGCTCCGACACGCTTCCGGCCGCGCTCCCGCCGGAACTTCCCGCGCTCCCGGCCGCAGACCCCCCCTTGGCCCCTTCTGCACGCTGCATCACCGCCGTCATGAGTCCGCCTTCCCGAAGCCCCGCACCCCCAACCTCTATTGTATCGCCTCTGCAGCCCCCGCCCTCAACAAATTAGACGCCGCGCACCCCCGTCTGTTCCAGCGAAAAAACGGGCGAACCGCCTCAGGCGACGGGGATGCGGGATTCTTCCAAATCCAGCTCCCGTTCCAGCTTGCGCATCAGTTCGTCGGTGATCTGGCCGCTGTCGCGCAAGCCCACCAGCGTTTGCCGCTGGGCCTGGATGGTGCGGCGGAAGAGGGCGTGCTCGGGATCGGGCTGGCTGGGGTTGTCCCGGCAATCGATGAGGTGGTCGAGGCGGTGGGTGTAGAGGGAGCGCAGGGCGGTGTTGCCGTGCGATTCTTCCTCCCGGGCGAGCACATCGAGGGCGGCGGTGAGGGCGCGGCGGCGGGCCTCCTCTTCCTCGCAGCGGTCCTGCTCCGGCGGTTCGACCTTCAGGGCGCGGATCACGGCGGGAAGGGTGAGCGATTGGCCCACCAGTGTCACGAGAATGACCGCGAAGGTGAGAAAGAGCACCCGGTCGCGGCCGGCGAGCGGCGTGCCATCGGCCAGCTTCTCGGGCAAGGCCAGGGCTGCCGCGAGGGAGACGACGCCGCGCATGCCGGTCCAGCCGATGAGGAAGACTTCGCGGACCTGCGGCCGGGGTTCTTTTTTGCGGATCGAGGGCAGCAGCCGCGGGAGGTAGGCCGCGGGATAGACCCAGACGAGCCGCAGGACGATCAGCGCTATGCAGACCACCGCGGCATCGAGCATCGCACGGGCCAGCGAGGTGTGCAGCCCTTTGAGGATCGTCGGGAGCTGCAGCCCGATGAGGATGCACACGAGGCCGTTGAGGAGGAAGGTCAGGACGTTCCAGAAGCCCACCGACGTGAGGCGGGTCTGGGAGGAAAACAGGTGCGGGGAGTGCCGCGAAAGCACCAGGCCGCAGGTCACCACCGCCAGCACGCCGGAGGTGTGCAGATGCTCCGCCAGCAGGTAGGCGGCGTAGGGTGTCAGGAGCGTCATGGCGGTTTCGATCAGCGGCTGTTCGATGCGGTCGTGAATCAGGTGCAGCAGCCCGGCGAGCAGGAGCCCGATGACAATGCCCCCGCCGGCGACCAGCGGGAACTGCACGAAGCCCGATCCCAGCGAAAAGGTGCCGCCCAGGAGCGCCGCCACCGCGAAACGGTAGGCCAGCAGCGCCGACGCGTCGTTCATCAGCGATTCGCCATCGAGGACGGTCGTGATCCGGCGGCGGAGGCGCAGCCGCTCGGTGATGGCGGTCACCGCCACGGCGTCGGGCGGCGAGACGATCGCCCCCAGCGCGAAGGCCAGCGGCCAGGTGAAGCCGGAGAAGGTCCCCATCGCCAGCGCCGCGATGCCGACGGTGGTGAAGATGACCGCGCCGATAGCCAGCATCAGGATGGAGCGCAGGTGGGCGCGGAAACCGTTCCAGGACATGTTCCACGCGGCGCCGTAAAGCAGCGGCGGAAGGATGGCGGTGAAGAGCACATCGGGATCGAGCCGCACCGACCAGCCGTCCAGCCGCGGGAAGCAGTAGACGACCACGCCGATGAGGAGCCCGGCGAGGACCATGGCGGTGGGGTAGGGAATCCGCACGCGCACCGCCGCCAGGGAGAGCGCCGTCGTGAGGCCGAAGAGAAGCAGGATCAGGCTTACCGGATGCATCGATGAAAGAGTTTACCCGCAAGGGCGTGCCGTGGCCTCTGGACGCCGCCCTCAGATAAGGCCGGCGGCCTTGCGCATGGCCCACTCGGCGCTGATCAGCACCGCGAAGAGCATCAGGAACACCCAGTGGGCGATCTTCGTCCCCTCCGCCCGCGGATCGCTGAAGAAGCCCGCTTCATGCACCGAGACCTGCGTCCGCTCCACCGCCGGCAGGTTGGCGGCCAGGACGTCGGCGAAATCGGCATCGACCGAAAAGCCGCCGCCGGCCTGGGCGATCCGCGAGAGCATCGCCGGATCGGTGTTCATGTTGCGCTGCTCCAGGTTCAGGCTCGGGGTGACGGTGACCAGCAGCGTTTTCTGCGTGACGCTGGGGTCGATTTCCAGCAGCCGCTCCACCTCCGACCCGCGCAGCGAAATCTCATTCTCGCCCGCCGGCAGGCCGCCGAGGGTCGCGCGGTAATACCCCGGCGTCTCGGGGCTTTCGACAAACCGCGCCTCCACCGCCGGGGAAGCGCCGGTCGCCGGGGCGCCTTTGCCCGTCAGCCGCGCCACCGCCGAAAAACCCAGGCCGGTGGCGGGCGTGAGATCCTCGCGCAGCACCCGGGCCACGATGACCACCGGCTGGTCCTGGCTGTAGCGCTGCTGGCTGGCCCCGAAGCGCACGAACTTCCCGCCGGCGGGGAGGTCCGATCCGACCGCCCAGCGCAGCACCTGCCCCCAGAAGCGGTCGTGGGCGTTGGTGCCATACACCTGCCGCATGCGCCAGGTCTGGTCGGAGGCGAGGTACAAACTCTTGCCGATGCCGATGGGCATGCTCGCCAGCAGCGCCGACCGCCGCATGGCCTCGAGGCTGCCCGCCGGGGCCCCGCCCTCCGCGCCGGCGCCGCCCATCCCCAGCTCGGTGATCGACCAGAGCACGCTGGCCGCGGGCTTGGCCTGGGTGAAGGCGCTGTGCCAGTACCATGGCGGCATCGTCGACCAGAGCGCCGCGTTGGAACTCGAATCCGGCCCCAGCTGCCCCAGCACGCTCACCGCGCCTTCGGGCGCCAGCCCCGGCCGGAACCCGCCCCGCGTGTGCCGCGCGATCGATTCGCCGTCGAACATTTCGTTCGCTGCCACCGGCAGCAGCTCGCCCAGCGGCGTGCCGGCATACGCCCCCGGCATGTACTTCTGCCCCGCGATGGCGATCAGCGTCGTGCCCTTGTCGCGCACCGCCGCGGCGATGTACTGCTGGGCGCTCACCGGCAGTTTTTCCGGCGGCACATCGCCCAGCACGATCAGGTCGAACGCCTGCCACTCCTCGCGCGTCTCGGGCAGGATCTCCGCCTCCAGCCGCGGATTCGTCGGCGACGCCTTGGCCGGTAGGTGCGACGCCACCTCGTCGATCTTCACCGGCGAGAGCAAAATCACCTGCGCCTTGAGCGGCGATTCCGGACGCTCCAGGTAGGCCGCCAGGTAGCGATACTCCCACCGCGGCCGATCGTCGATCAGCAGCGCGTAAAGCTTGTCCTTCTTGATCGCCACGCGGAAACTTTTCTCGTTGTTGTCCTGGTTGCTCTCGTGGACGCTGCCCGGACCGCCCTCGCCGCCGACCTGCGACACCCGCATCGTGTACTCAAAGCTGGGCTGCCCGGTCGGCTTGTCGGTGAACTCGACGCGCTGCACTTCCTGGTTCCTGTTCGCCGTGATCGTGCGCGTGCCCAGAAGCGTGGTGCCGCGGAGAAACTCCACGTTCATCGCGCGGCCGGCGAGCCCGTCGAGCCGCACGATGGCCGTCGCCCGCAGCGTGTCATCCTGGTAGATCCATTCGGGCGCATCGACCTGCTCGACGGCCGCATCGGGAGAGACTTCGTGCGAACCCGTCAGCAGCCCGTACACCCGCACCCCGCGCGATCCCAGCAGCCGCGCCACCTCCGTCGGATCGCCCGGCGCGTTGTGCCGGCCGTCGGAAACGATCACCACCGCGCCCGCCTCATCCCCCGGAATCTGGTCGGCGATGAACCGCAGCCCGGTGGCCAGGTTGGTCGCCTGCCCCCGCCCCTCGCCGCTGGATTGCGCGCCCGTCAGCGCCGATTTGAGCGTGTCGGCAAAGTTGCTTTTGGTAAGCGTGCCGCCCGCGCGCGCCTGGTCGGAAAACCCCGCGAGCCGCACGTGGTACTTCGAAAACAGTTCCGCCGGCGTGACACCGCCGCGGGCATCCTTGGCCGTCAGGAACATCCAGGCAAGGTCGCCGCGGGTCACGTTGCTCATCGACGCCGCGGCCGTTTCCACGTTGGATTCATGGCCATGCGCGCGTTCAAAGGCGGCATCGTCTTTCTCTGCCGCCGCCGCCACCTCGTTGAGCGCCAGTTGCAGGTTCGTCTGGATGGCGGGCCAGCTCACCGCCTCGCCGGCGGCCCGCAGCGTCCGCTCGCCGCGCGCGGACGATGCTCCCCCCCGGGCCAGCCGCGACACTTCCGCCAGCCCGTCGGGCGCGCCCGTGGCGCCCAGCACCGGATCATCGCGCAGCCTGCCCGCCACCGCGTCCACCTGCTTGCTCCACGTCCCCAGCCGCGACGTGAATTCCCGCACCTCCGCCGTCTCATCCCTGGCCGCCACCGCGCCCGTCCCCGGTCGCAGGGTGTTGAAGACGCTGGCCACGGCGGTCAGCTCCGCGAGCTCAAAATCCGCCTGCGAACGGCCGAGCGATCCGGCGCGTCCCGCCGCCTGCGCCCAGCGCACCCGCTCCGACACGCTGGCCTGCGAATCGCTCGCCTGCATCGACGGGCTCTGGTCCACCAGCAGCCACAGCGTGCCCGCCGAGGTGTG
>JBEHXY010000282.1:0-5607 GCA_048498455.1 Planctomycetota bacterium
AGGTCGCCGCCCTTGGTGGTGTCGACCAGTTGCACCAGGCCGTAGCCGACTTCCAGTTCCATGGGATCGACGGTCAGCAGGCTCTCGATTTTTTCCGGCTTTTTCGCCGCGGCCCCCGCCGCCGCCTTTTCGCTCTTGGCCGCCGCGGCTGCGACTTCCTTCTTGTTCTTGCTCATCACCCATGCGATGCCGCCGAGGCAGCTGGCCAGCACCCACAGCGGGATCATCGGCAGGCCGGTGAAGCTCATCATGATCAGGAAGGCGGCGACCACGAGCAGACTCGTGGAGCGGCCGGTGAGCTGCTGAATGAATTCCTCGCCCAGGTTTTCCTTCGACGAGCTGCGGGTCACCAGGAGGCCCGCGGCCAGCGAGATGATCAGCGCGGGCACCTGCGAGACGATGCCGTCGCCGATGGTCAGGTTGGTGAAGACCTTCATGCAGCCCAGGACGTCCCAGTGGTACTGCAGCATGCCGATGGCGATGCCGCCGATGATGTTGATGAACACGATGATGATGCCGGCGACGGCATCGCCGCGGACGAACTTGCCGGCACCGTCCATGGCTCCGTAAAACTCCGCCTCGCGGGCGATTTCGGTGCGGCGACGCTTGGCCTCATCCTCTTTAATGATGCCGGCGTTAAGGTCGGCGTCGATGGCCATCTGCTTGCCAGGCATGGCGTCCAGGGTGAAGCGGGCGGCGACTTCGGAAATACGCGTGGCACCCTTGGTGATGACCACGAACTGGATGACGATCAGGATGATGAAGATGATGATGCCCACCACCATCTGCTGCTGCGCCCCGGTGCCCCCGCCGGTCACGAAGGTGGAGAAGGCGTGAATCACGCTGCCGGCCGCGAAGCCGGCGGTTTCAGCGCTGGTGGCGCGGTCGCCGGCGGTGAGGATCAAGCGGGTCGAGGCCACGTTGAGGACCAGCCGCAGCAGCGTCGTCCCGAGCAGCAGCGAGGGGAAAATCGACAGGTCCAGCGGCGAGCTCACGAACATCACGCTGACCAGCACGATGGTCGCCACCGACAGGTTCATCACCAGCAGCAGGTCCAGCACCGAGGTGGGCAGCGGCACCAGCAAGACCATGATCATCGCGATGAAGCCCGCCGGCACGATCAGCCCGCGGTGCTTGTGAATCGCCATCACGATTGGATTTTGGAGAATGCCCGCCCCGCCGCCTCCACCACCCACAGCACCAGCCCGCGCTATCCCGGCAACAGCCATCCGACGACTCCATCCGTCTGTTCACCGAGGCATCCTGCTTCGGCTCCCACCCTTTCCCGCGGCTCAGCCCCGGGCCCGTGTCGATTTCCATCAACACCACCCGAGTCTACCGCCGCACCGCGCGCACGCAACCTATTTCTCGACGGGCCGCGCAATTTTGTTCAGTAATTCCGCGCACGAATCTCGCACCGCGCAAATTCTGCTTTATGGGAACCCCCCAACCCGCGCCGCCGTTCCACCGCTTACCGGCAGCGCACCAGTCCCCCGCGCTCCACGCCCAGTCGCCCCAGGTGCGGCTCCACCTCCATCAGCCACCGCGTGCCATCGCCGTAATAGCCCGCCGTCGGCCGCAGCCCCTCCACCCGCCCGCACCACCACGCGTTGAAGGAGTGCATGCACAATTCGCGGAGGTACTTGCAGATCATGCTGGCGAGGGCGGTGGCGAACCAGCCGCGGTCGCCCTTTTCGCGGAAATACACCAGGGTTCGGCGGTCGCCTTCGTGGAGGACATAGCCGCTGACTTTGGCGGATTCGGCGAGCACTTTGAGCTGCGCGTCGGGGAACCAGCGCAGGAGCAGGTCGCGGTAGAAATCGCGGCCACCCTGCTTGTCGATCCCGACGAGGAGCCCCTTGTCGCCGAAGGCCGTGTGCAGGTGATGCAGGTGGCCGAGGGTGACGGACACCGCGGCGGTGGCCTTGTTGTGGGTGGCGCCGACCATGCGGTTGAAGACGCCTTCGCTGACGACGCGGGTTCGCAGGCAGGCGACTTTCACCCCGGCGGCGGCCATCGCCCCGGAGAGCATGTTGGCCGCGATCGCCAGGTCGCCGGGCTCCGCCACCCAGGGCACGGTGACCGGCGCGCCATACCAGGGATGCTCGTTGAGGCCGTGCTCGAGGCAGCCGAGAAGTTCGACCAGGGCCCGATCGGTGAGACTGTCGCCACAGAGTTGCGCGGCGCGCAGGAAGGCGAGCACGCCGCGCTCCAGCAGTTTCACCCCCTCGGCCTGGGCGTGGACAATTTTCGAATCCGCCACCAGCACCCGCCCCTTCTTCACGGGGGCCTTCTTCGCCACCGCCCCTTTGAGCAGCTTCCAGAGGCAGGGCACATTCCCCTCCAGCGCGTCCTCCAGGCTGCACCCCCCCACCTCAAACGCCGCCGCCGACACCACCATCGGCCCCAGCAATGGCCCGTACCCGGCCTCATCAATCCCAGCGACAATCATCCCTGACTCCGTTTCATCGGCAGGCGGGAATGATACCAAATCGGCGGGGACAATCCGAAGCACAACGGGCGGGGAATCTGTGGCCCATCACCTCGGAGGGCTCCATGGGTTCTCGGCGGATCGCATGCCGGCGGTCACCGTCGTCCTCGCCGGATGACAGAACTTTCGTCTTGTCTTCTCCAGTCGTCCAACGACAATCGACGGGTCGCTTCGGAGCCGCCATGCCCGCACTTCCTGCCATCGACTCTCTCTGGAACTATGAAGATCCGGCCGCTACGGAGCAGCAATTTCTCGCGATCCTGCCCGAGGCGTCCGGGGATCCCCCCTACCACGTGGAACTGCTCTCGCAGCTCGCTCGCACGCATTCGCTGCGCGACCAATTCGCCGCGGCTCACGCGTATCTCGATCAAGCGGACGCCCTGCTGGCGCTTCATCCTGGCGCGAATCGTGCCCTTGCGCGCGTCCTCCTCGAGCGCGGGCGCACGCACAATTCCGCCGGTGAGCGGGAGAGGGCGCTCGCCACTTTCGAGACTACCTTCGAGCTTGCCCGAGAGCACCATTTCGAGAATCTTGGGGTGGACGCCGCCCACATGATCGCCATCGCGCATCCCGATCCGGCGCAGCAACGGGAGTGGAATCTGCGGGCCATGGAGCTCGCCACGGCGGCCACTGATCCCGTGGCCCGTCGCTGGCTCGCGCCGCTCCACAACAATCTCGGTTGGACGTGCCACGATGCCGGCGATTACCCCGGTGCCCTTCACCACCTGCAGCAAGCCCTCGCTGCGTATCAGTGCCGCACCGATCCACCCAGCACGCCCACCGCGCTGTTCATCGCCCGCTGGTCGGTCGCCAAGCTCCTCCGCCTGAACGACCGGCCTGCCGAAGCCCGGGAGATTCTGCTGGCGTTGCAGACCGACATGGAAGCGCGAAACGATCCTGACGGCTTCGTTTACGAGGAACTCGCCGAACTCGCCCTCGACGCGCAGGACCCCGCCGCGCCCGCGCTCTTTGCCCGAGCCCACATGCTGCTCAAAGACGTCCCGTGGCTTCAGAAAGCCGACCCTCCGCGGCTGGCGCGCCTCGCCGCCCTCGCACAAGCTGCCGGGTAGGTTCCTCGCGCAGCCCCCCCGGGAAACTCCCTTGCCCACGTTTTTACGTTTCGCGTTCGGCACTTTTCGGTTATCCCTCCCACTATGTCCACCGAACCCCTCGCCCGCCGACCGATCAAGGCCCGCTCCGCGCCTTGGGCCGTCCGCACCGCCGCCTTTCTCGCAAAGGCGGGGGTCACGCCCAACGCCATCTCCTACCTCTCGATCCTCTCAGGCGCCATCGCCGGCGGTGCCTTCCTCGCCACGCGCTTCACCGCCAACCCCTGGCTCCTCACGCCGCTCTTTCTCCTCGCCATCGCCGGCATCCAGGCCCGCCTCCTCTGCAACCTCTTCGACGGCATGGTCGCCATCGAGGGCGGCAAAAAATCCAAGTCCGGCGACATCTTCAACGACCTCCCCGACCGCATCGCCGATCCCCTCATCCTCATTCCCATCGGCTACGCCCTGCCCACGCTCCCGCATGCGATCGACCTCGCCTGGGCCGCCGCGCTGCTGGCGGTCCTCACCGCCTACGTGCGCGTCCTGGGCAAAGCCGCCGGCACGCCGCACTTTTACCTCGGGCCCATGGCCAAGCAGCACCGCATGGCCCTGCTCACCACCGCGGCCGCCCTCGCCATCCCCGCCGCCTTCTTCGGTTACCACCCCTGGGTACTGTACGCCGCCCTCCTCCTGATCATCCTCGGCTGCGTTCCCACCCTCGCCCGGCGCATCGTCCGCATCATCCGCACCCTGGAATCGTCCTGAGCGAAAGACGCCCATGATCCCTTTCCTCATCCAACTGATCACCGGCGCCCAGGCCCGATGGGTCGGCTCCGTTCCCTCCGCCGAGCGCCGCATTTACTTTGCCAATCACACCAGCAACCTCGATTTCCCGGTCATCTGGGCCTCGCTGCCCGCCGACCTCCGCCAGCGCACCCGCCCCATCGCCGCCCGCGATTACTGGGATTCCTCGCGCCTCCGCCGCTACCTCGCCAAAGATGTCTTCAACGCCATCCTCATCGAACGCCACAAGGTGACCGCCCGCGAAAACCCGCTCCTGCCGATGGAGGAAGCCCTCGATGCCGGCGATTCGCTGATCATCTTCCCGGAAGGCACGCGCGCCCTCGATGATGACGCCCCCATGAACCCCTTCAAGCCCGGCCTCTATCACCTGGCCAAGCGCCACCCCGATGTCCAGCTCGTCCCGGTCTATCTCGAAAATCTCAACCGCATCCTGCCCAAGGGCGACCTGCTCCTGGTGCCGCTCCTCGCCGCGGTCACCTTCGGCCCGGCGATCAAGCTGGAGCCCGGCGAAAACAAGCTGCTGTTCCTCGACCGCGCCCGCAGCGCCGTCGCCGCCCTGGAGGCCGCCCACTCATGATGCACCTCGCGCAAACCCTCCCCTCCACCGCCACCGCCCCTGCCCTGGGCCTCCTCGACCGCCTGCCCCTCGCCCTTCGCGATCCCCGCATGCTCGCACTTCTCGCCGGCGTCTTCGTGGTGCTTCTCACCGCCTCGATCCTCGGCCTGATCCTCCGCCGCCGCGCCACCACGGACAAAGCCAAATCGACCGTGGAAAACCTCATCGCCCGCACCAACGCCTGGTGGATCATGGCCAGCCTCTTCCTGGCGACGGGTCTCCTGGGCCTGGGCCCCACCACCTGCCTCTTCGGCCTCCTCTCCTTCTTCGCCCTGCGTGAAATGGTCACCCTCTCGCCCACGCGCCGCGCCGATCACCACACGCTCTTCTGGCTCTTTTTCGTCATCACCCCCTTCCACTACTGGCTGCTCTACGACCGCTGGTACGGCCTCTTCGCCATCTTCATCCCCGTCTACGGCTTCCTCTTCGTCTGCATCCGTTCCACCCTCACCGGCGATTACAAACACTACTCCGAACGCGTCGCCCGCATCTTCCTCGCCCTTATGATCTGCACCTACTGCGCCAGCCACGCCCCCGCGCTGCTCACCCTCGACGTCGTCCACTTCGCCGGCCAGAACGTGAAACTGCTCTTCTTCCTGGCGATCGTCGTGCAGTCCTCCGACGTCCTGCAATATGTCTGGGGCAAG
>JBEHXY010000283.1:0-5604 GCA_048498455.1 Planctomycetota bacterium
CGAGTTTTTTCTGGTATTCGTTCCAGGACATGGGATCGCGGCCGGTGGGGATTTCGTCCATGGTGATGCAGCCGTCGACGGGGCAGGCCAGCGCGCACATGTTGCAGCCGACGCAGGTGTCGGTCTTGATGGTGAACACGTCGACGGGGGCCGCGGTTTTTCCGGCGATGCCTTCGAGGGCCATCGCAGGGGCGGCCTGGTCGGCGCGGGTTTTCTTGGGCTCGCCGAACTTCGTCACGTACTCGTCGCGCGGCATTTTGTCCCAGGCGATGGCCTGGTAGCAGCCGTCTTCACACGCCGCATAGCAGATGCCGCAATGTATGCATTTGTCCTCGTGGATGTGGGCGATGACTTTATAGTTCAGGTTGAGGTCGCCCCACTTGCGGATGCGGCCGACGGCCTTGCCGGAGAAGTCGGCGATGGACCCGAAGCCTTTTTCGGCCATGTAGCCTTCGAGGCCGCGGATCATTGCCTTGACGACGCCGAAGCCCTTGTGCATGACGGCGGTGCAGACCTGCACGCTGGTGGCGCCGAGGAGCATGAACTCGACGGCGTCGTTCCAGCTCTTGATGCCGCCGATGCCCGAGAGTGGCATGTGGCCCATTTCGGGATCGCTGGCGAGGGCGGCGACCATGTTGAGGGCGATGGGTTTGACCGCGGGGCCGCAGTATCCGCCGTGGGAACCGAGCCCCCCCACCGAGGGGCGCGGGGTGTAAGAATGGATGTCGACGCCCATGATGGAGTTGAGGGTGTTGATCAGCGAGATGCCGTCGGCGCCGGCGCGCTTGGCGGCGCGGCCGACCGGCACGATGTCGGTGACGTTGGGGGTGAGTTTGACGAGCACGGGGAGGCGCGAGGCTTCCTTGGCCCAGCCGACGATGCGCTCGCAGTATTCGGGCACCTGGCCGACGGCGGAGCCCTGGCCGCGTTCGCTCATGCCATGCGGGCAGCCGAAGTTGAGTTCGAAGCCGTCGACGCCGGAATCCTGGATGCGTTTGATGGCTTCGTGCCAGGCTTCGCGGGTGGATTCGACCATGACGGAGGCGATGATGGTGTGGGCGGGGAACTCGCGTTTGACCTGGCGGATTTCGCGGAGATTGTCTTCGAGGGGGCGGTCGGAAATCAGCTCAATGTTGTTGAGGCCCATGAGTTTCTGGTTGCCGAGGTTGATGCCGCCGTAACGGGAGGCGACGTTGACAACGGGGTCGGTGGTGAGGGTTTTCCAGACGGCGCCGCCCCAACCGGCGCGGAAGGCGTTGGCGACCTGGTGGGCGGTGTTGGTGGGCGGTCCGCTGGCGAGCCAAAACGGGTTGGGCGACTTGATCCCGCCGACGTTGACTGAAAGATCCGGCATGAAAGAGACTCCAAGACCCTGGGGAAACTACACAACCGATCCTGCCGCCGATGAATTTGACTCGTTTCCGACTGTTATGACTAATTTTCTGGGAGAGTATCGAATGGCCACGAAAGACACGAAAGACACGAACATGGCCTGGAGGAATCTTTATTCTGCTTAGAAGTGGGTGGGTTCGCGGCGGAGGAAGCGGCCGCGGCCGTGCTCGCCGACGAATTTTCCGTCGCGCACGGCAACTTCGCCCCGGACCGTCACGATGGAAGGGCGCCCGCTGATTTCCCAGCCTTCGAATGCGTTGTAGTCGACGTTCTGATATTGCGTTTTGACGCTGAGCGTGCCCTTGTATGTGGGATCGTAAATCACCAGGTCGGCATCGCTGCCCAGGGCGATGGTGCCCTTGCGCGGGAAGAGGCCGAAGAGCTTGGCGGCCTGGGTGCTGCAGGCGTCGACGAAGCGGTTCAGCGAGATGCGGCCCGTGGCGACTCCGTGGGTGTAAAACAGGTTGACGCGGTCTTCGATGGCGGGAATGCCGTTGGGAATCCGTGTGAAATCGTCCTTGCCCATGGGTTTTTGCGTGAGAAAGTCGAACGGGGCGTGGTCGGTGGCGAGGGTGCTCACCAGGCCGTTGGCGAGGGCATCCCAGAGGATTTTCTGGTTCTTCTTGTCACGCAGCGGCGGGCTCATGACGTACTTGGCGCCTTCGAAATTTTCCTCGCGCTCTGCATAGGTCTTGTCGATCAGCAGGTATTGGATAAGGGTCTCCACCCACACGTTCACGCCGCGCAACTTTGCATGGACCGCTTCGCGCAGGGCTTCTTCGCAGCTCAGATGAACGACATACACATGGGCGTCATGCATGGCGGCGAAGGTCATGAGGTGGTGCGTTCCCTCGGCTTCAATCAGCGGCGGCCGGCTCTCGTGGTGATAGCCGGGGCCAGTCTTTCCGGCGGCGAGCAACTCGGCCTGTCGTTCGGCGACGGCGGTGGCGTTTTCGCAATGGGCGGTGGTGATCACGCCGAGGCTTTTGGCAAGTTTGAGGGTGTTCCAAAGCTCGCCGTCATCGATCCCGAAGGCCCCCTTGTAGGCCAGAAAAATCTTGAACGAGGAAAGGCCCGCCTTCACGATTTCGCGGAGCTGGCTTTCGGCGGCGGCGTCGTAGCGGGTCACGCCCATGTGGAAGGTGAAGTCGCAGGCGCTCCTGCCTTCGCCCTTGGATTTCCACAGCTCGAACGCGGCCAGCGGCTCTTCGGCGCGGCTGGGGCAGATCATTTCGATGATGGTGGTAGTGCCGCCGACGAGGGCCGCGGCGCTGGCCGTTTTGTAGTCATCCTTGGCGAAGGTGCCCATGAACGGCAGGTAGATGTGGGTGTGCGGATCGATGAAGCCGGGGAAGACGTATTTGCCTGCGGCGTCGATGACCTCCACGCCGCCGAGGGGCACATCGAGGTTCTTCCCGATGCGGGAGATGGTTTCGCCGTCGCAATAGATGTCGGCGACGTAGCGGTCCGTCGCCGTGACAATCTCCCCGTTCCGAATCAACAACGCCATGCGAAGGATTCCTTATGCATGTCCAGCGGGCCGCGCGAGCCTTCGCGCGTGCCGCACCAGCGCCTTGTGTACACGCCGTTTCCTCGATTCCGCATTTTCAGGGGTGTACCGCGCAAGTATAGCTTTGCGGTCGGGTGATGCAATGGCCATGGAGGGCACCCGGCGGCGGGTTATACTGGGCCGCGGCGTTGTATCGCCAACACGAATTGGAGCTGCGTCGGAGAGAAACGAGATCACCGACCGAGGAGTCCTCATGACCGTCGCATCTGCCGCGGGCGCCGCCGCCGCGGCCGCCAGCGCTTCCGAAATCGTCGAACTCCGCAGCGATGTTTCCGCCTCGCCCTATTTTTCCGCGGACATGGCGCCGGTGCCGCGCGCCGGCCGCAAGTGGGGCACGTGGGACATCGCGGCGCTCTGGATCTCCATGTCGGCGTGCGTGACGACCTACACGCTGGCCTCATCGATGATCGACGGCGGCATGAACTGGTGGCAGGCGGTCCTCACCATCTTCCTGGCCAACGCCATCGTGCTGATCCCCATGACCCTCAACGCCCACGCGGGCACGCGCTACGGCATCCCCTTCCCGGTCTATTGCCGGGCGTCCTTCGGCATTCGCGGGGCCCACCTGCCGGCGCTGCTGCGGGCGCTGGTGGCCTGCGGCTGGTTCGGCATTCAGACCTGGTATGGCGGCGCGGCCATCTATGCGATTCTCACGGTGTTTGTGCCGGCGATGGGCAAGCTGGCGGCGCTGCCGGGGCTGGGCATCAACGCGGCGCAGATTGCGTGCTTCCTGTTTTTCTGGGCGATCAACATGGCGGTGGTGTTCGCGGGCATCGAGTCGATCCGCATCCTGCTGAACATCAAGGCGCCCATCCTGATTCTGCTGGGGCTGGCGCTGCTGGCGTGGGCGGGCATCCAGGCCGGCGGCTTTGGACCGATGCTGTCGCAGCCCTCGGCGTTCGTTCCCGGCGGCGCGAAAGCGGGCCAATTCTGGCTGTTCTTTTTCCCGGCGCTCACCGGCGCCGTGGGTTACTGGGCGACGCTTTCGCTCAACATTCCCGATTTTTCCCGCTACGCCCGCTCGCAACGGGCGCAGGTGCTCGGCCAGGCCGCGGGGCTGCCCACCACCATGACGCTGTACTCCTTCATCGGCGTGGCCGTGACCTCGGCCACGATCGTCATTTATGGCAAGGCGATCTGGGATCCCGTGGAACTCTGCTCGAAATTCACCAACCCTGCAGCGCTGGTGGTTGCGATGCTGGCGCTGGCGGTGGCGACGCTCGCCACCAACATCGCAGCGAACGTGGTTTCGCCGGCAAACGATTTCGCGCACCTGGCGCCCAAGGTGATTTCCTTCCGCATCGGTGGGCTCATCACCGGCATCGTGGGAATCCTGATGATGCCCTGGAAGCTCGTCGCTGATCCCAGCGGCTACATCTTCACCTGGCTGATCGCCTACTCGGCGCTGCTGGGGGCGATCGGCGGAATTCTGATCGCGGACTATTTCTGGATTCGCCGCACGCGCCTGGATCTCGCCGGCCTGTATCAACCGCAATCCGCTTACTGGTATGTCTCGGGCGTGAATCCGCTGGCGCTGGCGGCGTTTCTGGTGGGGGTCGCTCCGTGCGTGCCGGGATTCCTGGCGACGATTCACGTGGCCGCCGCGCCGGAGCTGTTCGTGTCGCTCTACCACTATGCGTGGTTCCTGTCGTTCGGGCTGGCGTTTGCCACGTATGGTGTGCTCACGATCGCCTTTTCGCACAAAACCGGCAGCCAGCGCACCGTTTCGGCTGCGTGAACGCTGCACATTTCCGCGGGAGTCGCCCCATCGCCAACCCCCTGCCCACTCCGTCCCAACCGCCTCCCGAGGCTTGCCCGCTCACGCTGCTTTCCGCATCGCCCCTTTGCGCCGCGGCCGTTTTTCCCAGCAGCCACCCCGCCTTCCATGGCCATTTTCCCGGCAATCCGATTCTGCCGGGATTTCTGTCTATCCAGATGGCGCTCGACGCGCTGCGGCTCGCGGGGCTGCCGCACCAATTGGTGGAGGTCTCCAGCGCCCGTTTCCTCGCGCCGATTCTTCCCGGCGCGAAGGTGGTGCTGACGCTGCAGCGACTGGCGGCCGGAGTCTTCGCAGGGACCCTCGCGGAAGGAGGGCGGGCGCTCTCCACCTTCACGATTCACGTTGCGTAAGCGATTCCTGTCACCTGAGCGTTTCACGTTGCGGGAGCGGCGGGGCTGTTCAGCGAAGCTTCCTCCCACAGGTCGTAAAAGTTCCCCCACTGCAGCGGGTAGGCACGGATCATGGCTTCCAGGCCGCGCGCGTAATCCTCCGCCGCGCGCTGCACCCGCTCATCGCGTGCGCCGGGGGTGTCGTCGCCGTACCGCTTGTGCGTGCCGATGACCACCGCGTACGTGCGATAGCCGCGCCGACAGGTATACACGGGGACGACGGGCACGCCCGTCAGCGCCGTTGCGAAAAAGGGGCCGGCCGGCAGTTCCACCGGCGCGCCCAGCAGGTGCACGCGCACGGTTTTCCCGGCCAGGCGGCGATCCGCGCGCATCGCCACCAGCCCGCCCGCACGCAGCGCCGCGATGATCTTCACCCCCGCGCTCAGCGGGTCCGTCGAACTGACGATGTGCATCCCCTCCAGCAGCCGCCGCTTTTCCGAGTGAAACCGCTCGGTCGCCTCCGAGAGGTCCTG
>JBEHXY010000284.1:0-5588 GCA_048498455.1 Planctomycetota bacterium
ATGGCCGGGGGAGGGGCGGTGGGTGATGGGGCAGTTTGATGAGGGGACGGTGGTGGTTTACCAGGCGTATCGGCGGGAGATTGCGGCGTGGGCGGTGGCGCATCAGCAGTTGGGGGGGCCGGGGTTCAGCTGGGGGCGTATGAGTTGGATCAAGCCGAATTTTCTGTGGATGATGTATCGGTCGGGGTGGGGGACGAAGGCGGGGCAGGAGGGGACGCTGGCGTTGCGTGTGCGGCGGGATTTTTTTGAGGAGGTGCTGGGGGCGGCGGTGGCGTCTTCGTTTGAGGCGGCGGGCGGTGGGAGCCGGGAGGAATGGGCGAAGGCGGTGGAGGGATCGGAGGTGCGGCTGCAGTGGGATCCGGATCATGATCCGCGCGGGGCGAAGGTGGCGCGGCGGGCGGTGCAGTTGGGGTTGCGCGGGCGCATGCTTGAGCGGTTGGGGAAGGAGGCGTTGGTGGAGGTGGTGGATTTGTCGGGGTTTGTGGAGGAGCAGCGGGAGTTTGCGCTGGGGGATTGGGGGAAGTTGCGGGTGCCGGTGGAGCGGGTTTTTCGGGCGGGGTGAGGGGGGATGCAGGGAGGGATTTTGCTCGGAGAGGAGGGTTAAGGGTTTTTCGAGGGGTTCGCCAAAAGCAAAGCCCGCTCGAGGGGTCGTAGTTGGCGGCGATTGGGTTGATATCGGCTGCGGCCGATTGCGGGCGGGACACCCGCGTTACTTGTGGCGTTTGTTGAGGCGTGGGAAGAGGGGGCCGAGGAGGTTGGGGAGGGAGAGGTCGGGGAGGGGAGCGGGGGGGCGGTTGGGAAGGAGGGATTTGAGGGAGGCGGCGAGGACTTTGAGGGGGGCGGCGGCGCGGCCGAGGAAACCGGGGCCGGGGCGGGTGTTGGGGCGGAAGAGGAGGAGGGTGACGTCGTCTTCGGTGAGGTTGTCGGGGTGGAGGGTGGCGATTTTTTCGAGGAGGGTGGGGATGAAGGTGGCGGGGTCGGGTGGGGTGGGGAGGGCGTTGAGGAGGTGGAGGAGGGCGTGCTGGCCGAGGAGGGAGCCGTCGGGGTGGTGGGATTCGATGAGTGCGTCGGAGTAGCAGAGGACGAGGTCGTTGGGGGCGAGGGTGAGGGAGAGGTTTTCGTAGCGGGAGAGGTCGTCGATGCCGAGGGGGAGGTTGGCGGCGTCTTCGGATTCGGGGGGTTGCAGGAGGGACCAGGCGTTTGATTTGGCGGAGAAATGGAGCGGGGCGGGGTGGCCGGCGATGCAGAGGGAGAGGGTGGAGGTGGGACCGAAGAAGGTGGAGACGACGGCGGTGGCGAAGAGGTTGGCGCGGTTGGAGGCGGTGAAGTGTTTGTTCATGTGGGAGACGAAGGCGGATTGATCGAGGTGGTTGACATAGCGCTGCATGAGGGTGCGGAGGGTGGAGGCGGTGTCGGCGGCGGAGGGGCCGTGGCCGGAGACGTCGGCGAGGAGGAGGCGGGTGATGCGTCCGGTGGCGCAGGAGGAGAGGAAGTAGACATCGCCGCCGGCGGGGGAGTGGGCGTGGGGGGTGGAGTGGATCCAGACGTCGAGGCCGGAGATGGAGACGGCGGAGGTGGTGAGGGAGTTGCCGCCCCAGATTTGCATGCAGGTCATGAGGTGTTGGTCGGGCATGGGAGACCTGAATGGCCACGAAAGACACAAAAGACACGAAAGACACGAAAGGCGACGGATAAATTATCCACGAATGAACACGAATGGACACAAATTTGGATGCGAGGTGGGGAGGTGGGGTTACAAGGGGGGATGACGGGGATCGGCTGTGGCCGATATGCGGGCGGGACGCCAGCGTTACCAGCCGGCCATTTGTTTGCGGTCTTTTAGCCATTGTTGGAAGGATTCGAGGGGGCGGGTGTTGAGGATGTTTTGGGGGGTGGCCCAGGCGCGGCGGGCGGTAAGGATGCCGCAGGGGAGTTCGTCGAAGTCGGAGAAGGAGTGGGCGTCGGTGTCGATGCAGAGGGGGACGTTGGCGAGGACGGCGAGGCGGGCGTGGGTGTCGCGGAGGTCGAGGCGGTGGGTGTTGGCGTTGATTTCGAGGGCGATGCCGTTGCGGGCGGCGGCGAAGATGACTTTTTCCATGTCGGGCTCGATGCCGCGGCGGGAGGGGACGAGGCGGCCGGTGGGGTGTCCGATGACGCAGACGTAGGGGTTGGCGGCGACGCGGACCATGCGGGCGGTGGCGGCGTCGGACTCTTGTGAGAGGGCGGCGTGGGGGGAGGCGACGACCCAGTCGAGTTTGGCGAGGAGGTCGTCTTCGTAGTCGAGGGAGCCGTCGGCGAGGATGTCGACTTCAGAGCCGGCGAGGAGGAGGAAGTTGGACTTGATGGCCTCTTTGGCGACGGCGTGGATTTTTTCGATGTGGTCGAGGAGGCGGTCGGCTTTGAGGCCGTTGGCCTGGAATTGGGATTTGGAGTGGTCGGTGATGGCGAGGTATTGGAAGCCGCGGCGTTTGGCTTCGGCGACCATTTCTTCGATGGAGTGGGAGCCGTCGGAGGCGGTGGTGTGGGTGTGGAGGTCGCCGCGGATTTGATCGATGGTGACGAGTTGGAAGGGAGTTTCGAGTTTCGGGTTTCGAGTTTCAAGAAGGGTGGTGGCGGCTTCGATTTCGCCGTGGTCTTCGCGCATTTCGGGGGGGATCCAGGCGAGGCCGAGGGTGTTGTAGATTTGTTCTTCGGTTTCGGAGGGGAGGGGGGTTTCGGATTTGTCGGGGTTGAGTTTGCTGAGGGCGAATTCGTTGAGGGTGAAGCCTTTTTTGAGGGCGAGTTGGCGGAGTTTGACATTGTGGTGTTGGGAGCCGGTGAAGTATTGGAGGGCGGCGCCCCAGGATTGTGGGGGGACGGTGCGGACGTCGACCTGGACGCCGTGGCCGGTGAGGATGGAGGTTTTGGAGGGGCCGGCCTGGATGGTGGAGGCGGCGAAGGTGTGCTTGGTGACGGCTGTGGAGATGGCGTCGGCGAATTGTGGTTCGGCGGCGACGGCGATGTCGATGTCGCCGATGGTTTCCTTGCCGCGGCGGAGGGAGCCGCAGTAGGCGACATTGAGGACGCCGGGGAGAGCTTTGAGGTAATCGACGAGTGCGTGGGCGAGGGGGAGTGCTTCACCGAGGCGGATGCGTCCGGCGGCGGTGGCGACGTGGTCGAGGTTGGCGCGGATTTTTTTAAGTTTCTTTTCGCCGAGGCCGGGGAGGTGGAGGAGGGAGCCGTTGTCGATTTTGGCCTTGAGGTCATCGATGGTCGTGATGCCGGCTTCTTTCCAGAGGAGGGCGGCGGTTTTGGGTCCGAGGGAGGGGATGTGGGTCATTTCGAGGACGCCGGCGGGGACCTGGGCGAGGGTGTCTTCGAACTCGGCGATTTTGCCGGTGGAGAGGTATTCGGTGATGCGCTGGGCGGAGGACTTGCCGATGCCGGGGAGGGATTGGAGGTCTTTGGGGGAGAGCTTTTCGACGGCGTGTGGGAGTTCGGAGAGGACGCGGGCGATTTTGCGGTAGGCGAGGATGCGGAAGGTGTCGCCTTCGAGGAGGGCGAGGACGTCGGCGGTGCGTTGGAAGAGGCTGGCGATTTCCAAGTTTTTCATGAGAGCCGATTCACGCTCGAATTAAGCACGAAGACACGAAGGACGGAAGGCCACGAAGTTGAGGGGATAATAGGGTGAGGGGGGGAGTTGGTACAATGGGGGCATGAGTTTGGAGCAGACGCGGAGTCATTGGCCGACGTGGCCTTTGCCGGTGCGGCAGGAGGTGGGGG
Source organism: Planctomycetota bacterium (assembly GCA_048498455.1). GTDB lineage: Bacteria > Planctomycetota > Phycisphaerae > WQYP01 > WQYP01 > CALCHA01. The sequence continues at coordinate 3,763 of JBEHXY010000284.1, forward strand.
TGACGAGCGCGCATGGGTGCGGGTATCTGCCGGGGCGGCAGGCGCGGTTTCGGGCGTTTCAGGCGGAGCGGATGACGGGGGTGGAGTATCAGAAGTTTATGGATGCGGGATTTCGGCGGAGCGGGGCGGTGGTGTATCAGCCGATGTGCGAGGGGTGCCGGGCGTGTGCGCCGCTGCGGGTGCCGCTGTCGCGGTTCGTGATGAGCAAGAGCCAGCGGCGGGTGCTGCGGAAGAATCGCGACCTGCAGGTGCGGGTGGCGGTGCCGCGGCCGACGACGGAGAAATGGGAGCTGTACGACCGTTACCAGCGGGAATGGCACGATGGGAAGCAGGCGGGGGACGTGATGGCGTACGTGAATTTTCTGTATCAATCGCCGGTGGAGACGGTGGAGTTTGAGTACCGGGACCTGGGGGGGAGGCTGCTGGGGGTGGGGATTTGCGATGTGTGCGAGAAGAGCGTGAGCAGCATGTACTTTTATTTCGACCCGGGGGAGGGGAAGCGGTCGCTGGGGACGTTTTCGGCGCTGTATGAAATGATGTGGGCGAAGGAGATGAAGATTCCGTACTGGTATGCGGGATTCTGGGTGCATGGGTGCGACACGATGGAGTACAAGACGCGCTTTCGACCGTGCGAAATCCTGGGGACGGACGGCGTGTGGCGCGAAATGGTGGAGTTTCTTGACGAGCCGGCAAAATCCCCCGTAGAGTGAGGGGGGGCATTTCGGCGTCTTTTCCCGGAGCGAGGGTGGTGGGCCTGCGACGGGAGCACAGGAGCGTGGCGTATGGATCTGGAAAAACTGGCAGCGCGTTCGCGGTCGACCCTGATGCTGGTGAGCCTGGTGGGGTTCGTGGTGCTGATGATCGGCGTGGGGCTGGCACTGGCGGTGATCAACAAGGCGGCCACTGCGCCGGGGGGGGACTGGGTGAACGGGCTGGGGCAGACGGGGGGTCCGCTGGTGCTGGCGGCGGTGGGGCTGGTGATGGCGTGCATGCCGTGGGCGGCGATGGCGATGCTGAACGTGCTGACGCGGATCGGCGTGGACCAGCGGTATCGGGCGGAGCAGCTGCTGGGGCAGCTGGAAGGGAACCGGCAGACGCTGGAATCGATCCGGGAGATCGGGCTGTTGTCGGATGCGGCGAAGCAGATTGCGTACCGCGCGAAGGACCTTGAGGCGCTGCGGGCGGCGATCCGGGAGGACATCGACAAGGGCGATTTTGAAGCCGCGACCATGCTGGTGACGGCGATGGAAGAGCGGTTCGGGTATGTGCAGGAAGCGAACAAGTTCCGGAGCCAGATCGAGGAGACGAGCCGGGCGGCGATCGACGCGCGGGTGCGCGACACGATCGACCGGATCGACCTGCTGATCGAGAAGCACGACTGGGTGGCGGCGGCACGGGAAAGCGAGCTGCTGCTGCGGCAGTTCCCGGTGCACCCGGAGGCCCGCAAGCTTCCCGGCCGGGTGCAGGACGCGCAGGACGACACGAAGCGCGACCTGTTGAAGCAGTGGGAGGAGGCGGTGGCCAAGGACAACGTGGACCGTTCGATCCAGCTGCTGCGCGAACTGGACGCCTACCTGATGCCCTCGGAGGCGGAGGCGTACAAGGAGAGCGCACGGGACGTGTTCAAGAAGCGGCTGCAGCAACTGGGTTCGCAGTTCGCGCTGCAGGTGCACGACAAGAACTGGGCGGAGGCGTTGCGGCTGGGGCGGATCATCGTGGCGGAATTTCCCAACACGCGGATGGCGGGGGAAGTGCGGGACCGGTTGAAGGTGCTGCAGGAGAAAGCGGAACGGCCGGTGGCGGTGTGAGGGGGAGGGCAGCGGTCA
>JBEHXY010000285.1:0-5515 GCA_048498455.1 Planctomycetota bacterium
CCCACCCCAAAAAACGCAAAAAACCACCCCATTTCCCCCCTACTTCCACCTCAATCCCATCCCCCACCACCACTTACATCAAACGCCAACGCCGCGCATATCCAAATCCCTCCCCGCTCCCATTTCGTGTCTTTTCGTGTAGTTCATGTCTTTCCTGGCCATTTAAAGCCCCCTCGAGACCCACCTCGCTTGGGTTTCCAATCGCCCCCGGGCATACTCTTGAAACCCATCGCCGCCCCACGCGTCTAAGTCTTTCAGCGGCATGGAAATCGCCCCGCACGCGTTGAAACACCATCCCGTAGACGGCAACCTTCCCCCAACGCCTCCCTCCCGAGGATTCCATGGCACAACTCTCCACTCCCCATCCCCTCGTCTCTCGAATCACGCGCCTCCGCGGACGCGTCCGCGCCGTCCTCTCCCTCTTCGGCCTGGGCATCCTCGTCGCCTCCGCCATCGGTTCCATGTTCCTCCTCATGCTCGCCGATTACCTCCTCCACTTCTCCAACACCACCCGCCTCCTCCTGCTCCTCGCCTGGCTCGTCGCCTGCACCTTCCTCGCCTGGCGCTACCTCATCGCCCCCCTCTCCACGCGCCTCACCGACAAGTTCCTCGCCAGCCGCGTCGAATCCGCCCACTCCAACCTCCACGACGACCTCATCGCCGCCGTCCACTTCATCCACGCAGGCACCACCCAGACCAACGCCCTCGCCGCCCGCCACGTCGATGCCGCCGCCCAGAAAACCCAGTCCATCCGCTTCGAAGACGCCGTCGATTTCCGCCAGCCCGCCCGCGCCCTCGCCGTCGCCATCGCCACCACCCTCGTCGTCGCCGCCGTCGCCGGCCTCAACCGCCCCCTCGCCTCCATCGCCTTCTCCCGCTGGTTCTCCGCCAACCCCCTGCCCTGGCCCCGCATCACCCACGCCTCCTTCGACTGGGAGTCCATCGGCGGCGTCAACGGCGCTCCCCCCGCCGCCCTCCCCATCGGTGAAAAAATAACCCTGCGCGCCCGCGTCGAAAAGGGCGGCTACCCCAACCAGCGCATGTGGCTCTACTCCCGCCTCGATGGCGGCCGCACCCACCAGGACCTCATGACCTTCCAGAAAGAGCAATCCTCCGCCAACACCTTCATCTACGAGCAGCCCCTCGAACCCGACGGCCAGCGCTCCCTCACCCTCAAGCTTTACGTCGGCGATGACACCGAGCAGGACCCCGTCTCCATCCGCCTCGCCCCGCGCCCCGTCATCACCGAACTCACCGCCGCCATCACCCCGCCCTCCTACGTGAAGAACAACGAGCACCCCGATCAACCCGCCCCCGTCGTCATGACCGACCTGCTCACCCAGGCCGGCCGCGCTGTCGAAGGCTCCAGGATCGCCCTCCGCGTCCGCAGCACCAAGCCCTTCGCCGCCGCCGCCAACGGCCCCGACCTCCGCCTCGTCGACCAAGCCAAGGACGTCGACCTGCCCATCACCCTCACCCGCAAGCTCCTCGAACCCACCCTCGCCGAAATATCCTTCCCCGCCGCCAAGACCCTGCAGGCCCGCCTCGTGATGCGCGACACCGACGGCTTCGAATCCCGCGTCGGCGGTTCGCTGGCCATCGAAGTCGTCCCCGACAACCTCCCCTCCGTGGTCATCACCGATCCCCGCCGCCTCGTCGAACGCACCCCCACCGGCTTCGTGGAACTCACCGACCAGGCCACCGACGATCTCGGCCTCGATGGCCACCGCCTCCGCGCCGACAAGTTCGACGCCAAGCCCGAGGACGCCGCCGCCTTCCAGACCGACCTCCCCTGGCTCGAACGCACCACCGATCCCGCCTCCGGCAACACCACCGGCAAGGCCGCCTACACCTGGGAACTCTCCCCCCTCACCCTGCAGCCCGGCATGCGGTTCAACTTCTACACCCAGGTGCAGGACAACTTCGACGTCGACAGCAAGCGTCACCCCTGGGTGAAGTCCGCACCCCTGATCCTCCAGATCCGCACCGAGGCTGAAATCATGGAGATCAACCGCAAATCCCTCAACGAAATCAAGGACCGCCTCCGCGCCCTCAAGGGCCAGCAGGAACAGACCCGCGCCCAGACCCAGGCCATCGAAAAAGCCATCGCCGCCTCCGGCATCACCACCGCCCAGCAGAAAGCGCAGCTCTCCGACCTCGCCCGCCAGCAGTCGCAGGAAGCCTCCACCGCCGCCAGCATCCAGCAGCGGACCGACGGCGTCGCCAACGACCTCCGCCAGAACCGCCTCGAAACCACCGACCTCGGCAAGCTCGCCACCGACGTCGCCGGCGGCATGAAGGATGTCAGCGGCAACAACATGCCCAAGGCCGCCAGTGACCTCAACAAGGCGCACGAAAGCGCCGGCAACTCCGACGCCAACGACGCCGCCGCCAGGGAACAGGCCAAGCAGACCGGCGAAGCCGCCCAAAGCGCCGACAAGCAGCAGGGCGAAGCCATCGCCAAGATGGACGACATGATCAATGCCCTCGGCGCCGCCGGCGACTACGAAGCCGCCCGTGTCGCCCTGCAGAAAATCTTCGACGACCAGGTGCGCCTCAACAAAGAAACCCGCGAGCTCTCCGCCCAGACCATCAGCAAGGACCCCAGCGAACTCTCCCGCGAGCTCAAGGACCGCGCCGACCGCCTCGCCGCCGAACAGAAAGACCTCTCCACCCGCACCTCCAACCTCATGGAGCAGATGACCAAGTCGGCCCAGCAGCTCCAGAATTCCGACAAGGCCACCAGCGACGCCCTCGAGAAAGCCGTCGACGTCGGCCAGGACGCCCAGGTCACCCCCTCCCAATCCTCCGCCAGCGGCGCCATCTCCAAGAACCAGATGTCCGAAGCCTCCGGCAAGCAGGCCAGCGCCCAGCGGGGCCTCCAGCAGATGCTCGATGAGCTCGACAAACGCTCCCGCCTCCAGCTCGAGCAGCTCTCCCGCCAGCTCGCCGAACTCATCGAAGACGTGAAAAAGCTTCTCGTCGCCGAGCAGGGCATCAACAAGGACACCGTCATCGCCGGAGACAAGGCCGTTAACGCGATCTACGCCAAGCTCGGCGATCGCCAGGGCCAGACCCAGATGAACGCCATCGTCATCCAGAAAAAGGCCGAGAACACCCCCAAGGCCCAGGCCGCCGCCATCGACATCCGCGATGCCGCCGAGCAGATGGGAACCGCCGCCGGCGCTCTCTACGGCAACAAGCAGCCCCCCTCCATCCCGGCGGAGGAAAAGGCCATCGCGCTGCTCCAGGAAGCCCTCAAGAAGCTCGAAGCCCTCAAGCAGCAGACCGACGCCCAGCTCAAAGACAAGGCCCTCGCCGAGTACATCAAGCAGTACGAAGCCATCCGCACCGATCAGAACAGCATCAAAACCACCAGCGACACCATCGAAAAGAAACGCCTCGCCGCCGTCGACAAGCAAATCGACCGCGCCGGCTCCATGGAGCTCGCCGGCCAGATCACCAAGCAGGAAGGCCTCATCAGCCAGATCGCCACCCTCTCCGGCGATGAACAGCTCAAGCCCTTTGAAGTCGTGATCTGGATGAACGGCATCGTCACCGAATCCATGAACGGCTCCCGGGACGACATGAAAAAGGCCGCCACCGGCAAGCACCTCGCCCTGGCCCAGCAGACCGCCATCGACCGTCTCACGGACATCATTGACGCCCTCAAGGATGAACAGAAACGCAACAGCGACTTCAAAAACCCCGCCGGCGGCGGTGGCGGCGGCGGTAAGCCCCCCCTCGTGCCGCCGCTTGCCCAGCTCAAACTGCTCAAGGCCATGCAGCTGGTCGTCAACACCCAGACCACCGACGTCGACAAACAGCTCCAAACGGCGCCCGCGGCCGAAAAAACGTACCTCGAACAGCAGTCCGCCACCCTGAGCAAGCGCCAGGGAGAAATTCGCAAGATTGCCAATAAACTCGCCGAACAATTGCAGTAGAATAAGAAACTGCGGTGTGCCCCCCGGGCCCCCGCCAACCCCCGTCCCCTGGATGGAGATCGCCAAATGAAGTTCAGCACGCATGTCGTACTGGCCGCCCTGTTCGCAGGGTCCCTTGGCGCGACCACTTTCGCCGCGGACGTCCCCAGCGTCCTGGACCAGGGGCTCGGCGGCTCCGGTGTTGCCCCCTCGCCCGCTCCCGCGGTCAAACCCGCCGACGGCCCGACCGTCGCGCCGACGCTCGTCGACCCCGACGCCGCGAAGTTCGTGGACAACATGGACCTGCTCAAAAAGCTCACCGCCGGCGCCGATGAAGCCCAGAACAACACCGGCGTGGAACAACAGCTCAAGGACATGGTCGATCGCATGGGCCAGAGCGAAAGCCGCCTTGGCCAGAAGGACCCCGGCTCGGTCACCCAGGAAACCCAGCGGCGCATCGTGGTCGATCTCGACGCCCTCATCGAAATTGCCCGCAAGCAGTGCAACAGCCAGGGCCAGTCCAAGCAGCCCGGCAGCCCGCAGCAGCGCCAGGCCAACAAGACTTCCCGCGGACAGGGCGGCGCCACCGCCGCCACCAACGAACTGCTCCGCAGCGGAGGCCACGACGCCCCCGAAGCCAATGGCCAGGACATGCACCAGCGCTCGCCCGCCGAATGGGGCAATCTCCCCGATCGCGACCGCGACCTCCTCGCCCACGGCAGCAACTCGCAGTACCTCCCGGCTTACAAGGCCCTGATCGACCGCTATTACCAGGCCCTCGCGGAAATCGGCCGCTCCACCCGCGGCCAGTAACCCGACCTTCCCTTTGACCCCAGAAGCGCCGCGGGGGAGGCGCCGCGGGCCTGCTTTCTCGCAGACCCGTGCCTCCTGTGCATGGACCCCCTCCGGCGCCCAGCGCCCACACCCGCCCCGAAAGGACTTCCACAAAAGGCACCGCCCATGACCGCGTCCCGATCCCGCATCTTCGCCCCCGCTCTCTTCTCCCTCTACAGCGCCGCCACCCTCCTCGCCCCCGCCTTCGCGTACGGCCAGGCTGCCCCTCCGGGCGGCGTCGCCGGCGGCGATCTCTCCACCATCGGCGGCACCGGGCCGATGAAGGATGAACTCACCCAGGATGTCCGCGATCGCGTCAAAAAAGGGCTCGCCTGGCTCTCCCGCCAGGTCGCCGCCGATGGCACCATCTCCGGCGGCGGCGGCGATGCCACCGCCTTCGTCGCCCTCGCCGGCATCGCCTTCCTTGCCGACGGCAACATGCCCAACGACGGCCAGTATGGCCAGCAGGTCGACCGCCTCCTCAACTACATCCTCAAATCCACCCAGGAATCCGGCCTCATCACCGCCAACAATTACGGCTCGCCGATGTATGGCCACGGCTTCGCCACGCTGTTCCTCGCCGAGGTTTATGGCATGAGCCCGCGGCCGGAGGTGAAGGAAAAGCTCCAGCTCGCCATCCGGCTCATCGTGCAGTCGCAGAACAAGGAAGGGGGCTGGCGCTACCAGCCCGCACCGCAGGATGCCGACCTGTCGGTGACCATCTGCCAGATCATGGCCCTGCGCGCCGCCCGCAACGC
>JBEHXY010000286.1:0-5502 GCA_048498455.1 Planctomycetota bacterium
CCGGCCTGACCGAAGGCCTGTCCCGCACCCACCGCCAGCATCAGCACCGCCGCACCGCACACCAGACCCGAACGCTTCATAAATGTCTCCATTTGTTGATCGACTTCCCCATCCGCAAGCCCCACGACGCAGCGGCGGCCAAGTTGCAGACCGACCGCGCGACTCGCCCGGCTGCTGATAAATACCCAGTTGCGGGGGGCCGGCGGCGGGCTGCGGTTGAGGCAGCCGGGTGCGGAGGGCCAGCCGCCCGCGTGCCGTTTCGCCTTTGAGCGGTCCCCGCTATACTCCCTGCCCTATGACTCACCGCCTTCAGAAATGGGTCGCCGGCCTGGCCTTGTCGCTGGCTGCCGTCGCAATCGCCCCCCGGACGCTCACGGCCGCCCCCGCCGGATGGGAGCTTCGCAACGGCTCCTGGGTGCCGCTGATTCAGCCCAACGCCGATTCGCCGGAGGGGCAGGTCGCGCAGATGATTCGCGACCTCGAGGCCGGCCACACGGGCGAACTCATCAACAACGCCAAGCAGTGGATCAAGAAGAACAAGAGCAACCCGCTGATGCCGCAGGTGCTGCTGCTGCAGGGGGATGCGGAGGTGGCCCGGGGGAACCGCTACAAGGCGCTTTATTCCTACGAAGACCTGGTCAACAACTACCCCACGTCCGATTTGTATCTGTCGGTGCTGCAGCGCGAGTACAACATCGCCGACTCGCTGCTGCGGGGCTACAAACGCAAGTTTCTCGGACTGCGAATCCTGTCCGCCGGCGGCGATGCGCTGGAACTGCTCGATCGCATCCAGGACCGGCAGCGCGGCAGCCCCATCGCGGAGCAGGCGGGCATCCGGGCGGCGGACTACTACTACGACCACGGGCAGTTCCCCGAGGCGGTCGACACCTACACCGACTTCCTGAAACGCTATCCCTATTCGCAATACGTCCGCAAGGCGGAAATGCGGCGGGCGCAGGCGTCGCTCGCCAACTTCCGCGGCGTGCTTTTCGATTTCACGCCACTCTATGACGCCCGCGAGCGGCTTAATGCCGTGGCCACGGCCTACCCGCAGTCGGCGGAAAGCCTCCAGACCTCCGCCATCGACGACCGCATCTACCAGCTCGACGGGAAGAAGGAGCTGGAAATCGCCCGCTATTACTGGCGCGCCGGCCGCCGCCACGCCGCCGCGGAAACCTACAAGCGCGTCATCGCCAACTGGCCCAACACCCGCTACGCGGAAGATGCCCAGAACGAACTCGCCCGCCGCATCCCCACCGAGGCCAACCGATGAAACGCCGACTCGCCCCGCTTCTTCTGCTGCTGGCCGCGGTCGGCCTTTCTTCCTGCGGGTACACGTCGCATTCGCTGTACAACACCGCGGTGCACACCATTTCCGTGCCGATCTTCGTCAACAAAACCTTCCGCCGCGAATGGGAATTCCGGCTGACCGAGGCCATCGACAAGAACATCGAATACCGCACCCCCTACAAGCTGACCCGCGAACGCAGCGCCGACACCGTCCTTACCGGCGAAATTGTGGAGATCCAGGAAAACGTCCTCACCCGCCGCTACGGCACCATCCTGCCGCGCGAAAACCAGATCACCATCGTCGTCAACTTCACCTGGCGGGATGTTCGCACCGGCCGGGTGCTGGTCGAACGCCGCAACTTCAACCGCTCCGCCACGGAGATCCCCAAGATTCAGGAGCGCGTGGAGGATGCCGAGCAACTCGCCGTGGAACGCCTCGCCGCCGCGATTGTCGATCAGCTGCAGACCGACTGGCACACGCCCGCCACCTCCACCCAGCCCTCCACGGCCCCCACGACCACGCCCGCCCCGTTTTGATGATCCCCGCGGACCTCTCCGCCCGTCGCTCCTCCCTGAACTTTTGCAGGGTCCGCTTTACCCGCCGCCCGCGCTACCGGCTATAATGTCCTGGTTTGCAATACCCGATCTACACCGGATATGCCTCCGCGCACTCTGAGGACTCCATGCCCGACCTTCCCGACGATCAGCCCGAACAGCAGCCCGATGCTTCCCGCACCCCCTCGCGCGAAAAACGCCCCGGCACGGCCGGTTCGGGCGGCGGCAGCGGCGGCGGCGATGGCAATATGCGCTTCTCCCGATCCATGCTCGGATGGATCCTCATCCTCTCCATCGCCCTCCTGATCTTCATCGTGTTCCACAACAACGCCAATGCGCCGGGCATCATGACCTATGACGCCTTCCGCACCCACCTCGACCAGGGCGACATCAAGCAGATCTACATCAAGGATGATTCCAACACCTACACCGCGCTTGTCACCCTGCGCGACGGCGTGCCCGGCCAGCCGGTCACCGACAACGGCCAGCCCCCCAAGTACCTCGTCTATCTCCCCGTTTCGACGCTCGATGGCTACGGCTGGAACGAGCTCTATCGCCAGACCCATGTCCACGACCAGGCCGCCCGCCCGGAAGCCGGCGGCGCCGCCAAGCCCGACCTCGCCCCCACCCTGGAATACAAGCCCTCCTCCAACATCGTCATCAACGTCATCCTCAACGTGATGCCCTACCTCGTGATCCTGCTGATCATCTGGTTCTTCTTCCTCCGCCAGATCCGTTCCGCCGGAGGAGGCATCGGCATGCTCGGAAACTTCGGCCGCTCGCGCCACCGCCTGCTCTCCAAGGAACACACGAACGTCACCTTCGCGGATGTCGCCGGCATCGAAGAGGCCAAGGAAGAACTCACCGAAATCGTCGAGTTCCTCAAGAACCCCAAGCGCTTCCAGAAGCTCGGCGGCCGCATTCCCCGCGGCGTGCTGCTGGTCGGTGATCCCGGCGTCGGCAAGACGCTGCTGGCCAAGGCCATCGCCGGCGAGGCGGATGTGCCCTTCTTCTCGATCAGCGGTTCGGACTTCGTCGAAATGTTCGTGGGCGTGGGCGCTTCCCGCGTGCGCGACCTCTTCAAGACCGCGAAGGAATCCTCTCCCTGCATCATCTTCCTCGATGAAATCGACGCCGTCGGCCGGCGCCGCGGCAACGGCATGGCCTCCGGCGGCCACGATGAGCGCGAGCAGACCCTCAACGCCATCCTCGTGGAGATGGACGGCTTCGACACCAACGACCAGGTGATCGTCATCGCCTCCACCAACCGCGCCGACGTGCTCGATCCCGCCCTCACCCGTCCCGGCCGCTTTGACCGCCAGGTGCACGTGCCGCTGCCGGACATCAAGGGCCGTTACGAAATCCTGAAGGTGCATTCGCGCAAGGTGAAGCTGGCCGCGTCGGTTGACCTGATGCGCGTGGCCCGCCAGACGCCGGGCTTCTCCGGCGCCGATCTCGCCGCGATCATCAACGAGTCCGCGATCATCGCCACGATGGCCAACAAGGAATCCATCGAGATGGGGGATCTGGAGGAAGCCCGCGACAAGCTGAAGTTCGGCAAGGCCCGCAAGAGCCGGGTCATCGACGAAAAGGAAAAGGCCGCCACCGCCTATCACGAAGCCGGCCACGCGGTCATCCAGTGGCTGGAGAAGGACAACGCCGATCCGATCCACAAGGTGACGATCATCCCGCGCGGCCGCATGGGCGGGGCGACCATGACCCTGCCGGAGAAGGACCGCACCAACTACTCGCGCAAGTGGAGCATCAGCTTCATCAAGATGGGCCTCGCCGGCCGCATCGCCGAGGAAATGTTCACCGGCGACATCAACACCGGCGCCGGCGGCGACATCCGCCAGGTCACCGGCCTGGCACGGGCCATGATCCGCGACTGGGGCATGAACGAACGCGTCGGCTTCGTCTTCTACGGCGAAGACGAAAACAAGATGTCTCCCTTCGGCTTCGGCACCCGCGAATACTCCGAGGAAACCGCCAAGATCATCGATGAGGAAGTGAAAAAGCTCATCGACACCCTCGAGGCGGAAACCAAGCAGACCCTGTTGAACAACAAGGACAGCGTGGATGCGCTCGCCCGGGCGTTGCTCAAGTACGAAACCCTCGACGGCAACGACGTCGACCGCGTGATGCGCGGCGAGCTGCTCACCAAGCCCACCGTTTCGGACATCCTCGCCTCCGAGCAGCAGCGCCGCGCCGAAGCCCGCCGCGAAGAGGAAAAGCGCAACCCGGGGACGGAAGGTCCCGCCGGTGGCCCGATTCCGCAGCCGGGATGACCGACAGCGGGGTAATTAGTAATTGGTAATTAGTAATTGGTAATTGGCTGTCGCCGGAGGAAGGGGCCTTCCACCTTTCCGCGCCAGCGAATTACCAATTACCAATTTCGTCCCGTCCCACTACCATAAACAGCGCCATGTCTTTGATGAACTACATCGCCAAGGCCTTCAACGCGCGCCCTTTCGGCATGCCGTTGCCGCCCAACTGGGCCGGCCTCGCCGCATTCGGCCTGCTCGGCCTGGAGAACCCGGGCTTCTGGGTCCTCGGCGCGGGGCTCGAACTCGCCTACCTCCTCGCCCTCTCCACCAACCACCGCTTCCAGCGCCTCATCGACGGCCAGTCGCTCACCCTGAACCAGCAATCCGAAGGCCAGCGCCTCGCCTCCCTTCTGGCACGCCTCTCCACCGCCGACCAGGCCCGCTATCGCGCCCTCGAAGAACGCTGCAAATCCGTCCTTCAGAGCCAGAAGGAATCGCACACCGACAGCGACCCGCCTTCCTTCGGCACGCTCCCGCAAACCGAAGGATTCGAGCGGCTCCTCTACGTGTATCTCCGCCTGCTGCTCACGAAATCCACGATCGCCCGCGCGCTCGATGATGCCTCCAGCAAGTCGATAGACCTGCGGATCCGCGATGTCTCCACGCAGCTCAAAAACGCCACCTCGCCGCAGTTGCACCACTCCCTCGCCGACCAGCTCGCGATTCTTGCCGAGCGCAAAAAGCGCCAGGCCGAGGCCCGCGACAAGCTCACCTTCATCGAAGCCGAACTGGTGCGCATCCAGGAGCAGGTGGAGTTGATCCGGGAATCGCTGCTGGTCAACGCCGATCCGCAGACGCTTTCCACGCGCATCGACTCGATCGCCGAAACGCTCAATTCCACCTCCTCCTGGATCAAGGAGCAGCAGCAGTTCTACGGCCAGACCGAGGACCTGCTGGCTTCGCCGCCGCCGATCTCGCTCACCCCCGAACGCGAAACGCAGTAAGATAGCCGCGCGCCGCGGCCCGCTTTGCAGCGGTTTTCCTGCGCCCCGCTTCCCCGTTTCCCGCGTACCTTTCGTACCCTCACGCGAAGGATGCACCGCTATGTCCAATCCCCCTCCCGCCGCCGGTCTGACGTTCCTGGGCAAATTCATTTCCTTCCTGCTGGTCGTCGGCCTGCTGGCCCTGGGCGCGTTCCTGGTGATAAAAAACCGCTCCCACGCCGGAGACGCCGCCGGCACCCAGGCCGCCGCGCAGGATCCCACCGTGCGCAGGGGCAACGGGAACTCCAACGCCGCCGCCAAGGTGGACCCCGCCGACCTCGCCGAGACCAAGACCAGCGTCCCGCGCCTCGCCGCACCCATCGCCTACACGCCCAAGGGCAATGTCA
>JBEHXY010000287.1:0-5502 GCA_048498455.1 Planctomycetota bacterium
TCGGGAACGGCGTGGACAACCTGCGCAGGCGGTCGCCGGGCCGCACGTCGACCCGCGCTGCATCAACGAGATGCCGCCGCTGGATCAGAAGGAAGGGGCGCCCGGCCATCGTGCGGCCTGCTGGCTGACGACGTGAAGTTCCGCCGATAGATTGCTGCGGGCGGCGGCCTGGGAGAATTTCAGGGAATTAATGCGGGGCGGGCGGTGCTTTTGCGCGTGAAGGGATGAAGGAGGGCCCTGTGCTTGTCCGACGATGAAGTCTTTGCGCTGTTCGCGGGGGTGGTGGCGGCGGCGATCGGGGTGGGGTGGTGGTGGGCGCCGCTGTGGACGGTGCGCCGGATTCGCGGGTGGCGATGGGGCGGCGTGGCGGTGCTGGTGGCACTGGCGGGCCTGGCGGGTTTGTGGTTGGTGCTGCGGAATTATGCCGACAAAGAGGTGCGGGAGCACGGCGAATATGTGCTGCTGTTCATGGTGTGGGGCGCCGCGTGGGAGGCGTGGGGGCTGGGCGCGATGAGCCTTCTGGGGGTGAGCTGGCGCGACGATGTCATCGAGCGGCGGAACGGGGCGGCACTCGCGGCGGCCTGCGGCATGCTGCTGGGAACCATGTGCGTGTATGCGAGCAGCAACATGGGCGCGGGGCCGACGGTGTGGACGACCTTCGGGCCGGCTGTGCTGGGGACGGGAGCGCTGCTGCTCGCCTGGTGGGTAGCCGAGACGATCGGCGCGGTGGCGGAGGCGGTGACCGTGGAGCGCGACGCGGCCAGCGGCGTGCGGCTGATGGGGGTCCTGGTCGCGGGCGGGCTGGTGATCGGGCGGGCGCTCGCGGGGAATTGGGAATCGGCGGGAGCGACGGTGCGCGACCTGTGGCTCATGGGGTGGCCCGCGCTGCTGCTGGCGGCGGCGGGCGGGATCCTGCAGCGGGCGCTGCGCCCCCGTGTGGGAGAGCGCCGCGACGTTTCCCTGGCCGGGTGGCTGCCGGCCGTGGCGATGGTCGGAGCGGCGCTGCTGTGGGCCTTGCGGCTGGGGGTGGTCCGATGAGCGTTGCGCTGACCGGTGAAAGGCTGCTGCGTGCGACGGCGGCGATCCCCCCCGAGCGATACGCGCGGGTGCGGCGGGAGATGGTGCTGCGGCACTGCAAATGGGATCCGCAGGTGGGCGATGCCCCGACGCTTGCTGATTTCGCGCTGGTGATGGAACGTTCGGAATGGCGGGCGTTGGCACAGATGGCGGAGGCGTTGGCGCGGGAGACGGTGGCCGCGGAAGAGGAGATTCTGGCGCATCCGGAATGGTGGCGGGAGCTGGGGGTGCCGCGGCGCTTGCGCGCGGCACTGCGCGAGGTGAGCCCGGGAGCGGCGAGGGCCGGCCGGGTGATGCGCTTTGATTTCCACGAGACCGCGGCCGGGTGGCGGGTGTCGGAGGTCAACAGCGATGTGCCCGGCGGCTATGGTGAAGCCTCGGGATTGTCGGCGCTGATGGCGGCGGAGGTCGGTGGTGTGCCCGCCGGCGATGCAGGCGCGGCGGTCGCGCGGCTGCTGGTGGAGCGGGCCCGCGGCGATGCGGTGGCGCTGCTGTGCGCGCCGGGATACATGGAAGATCGGCAGGTGGTGGCCTACCTGGCGAAGCGCGTGCAGGAGGCGGGCGGCGAGGCGCTGTGCGTCGGCCTGCGGGATTTGTCCTGGGAAAAGGGAACGGCCCGCCGGCGCGACGGGCGGCGCATCGGAGCGCTGCTGCCATTTTTCCAGGCGGAGTGGCTGGCGCGGCTTCCGCGGCGATGGGGTTGGCGCGAGTTGCTCATCGGCGGCGCCACCGCCGTGGTGAACCCCGCAACCGCCGTCGTCTCTGAAAACAAGGGCTTTCCGCTGGTGTGGGACCGCCTGCGCGAGCCGATGGCGATGTGGCGGAAGCTGCTGCCGCAGACCCGGGCGCTGCACGAGGTGGACTGGAGCAGCGGGGACTGGGTGCTCAAGGAACGTTACAGCAACAACGGCGACTCGGTGTTCATTCGCGGTGTGAGTGAGGAGCGCGTGTGGCGCCGGGTGCGGCGAGACATCCGGTGGCGACCCGGCGGCAAACGGGCGTGGGTGGCGCAGGAACGCTTCGAACCGCGGCGCGTGGAAACGCCGCTGGGTCCGGTGATTCCCTGCCTCGGCGTGTACGTGGTGGGCGGTGCAGCGGTGGGGATCTATGGCCGGGTGACGCGCGGCGCCGTGGTGGATTCTGCCGCATGCGATGTGGCGGTGCTGCTGGAGGATGGCGATGACCCTTGAAGAGGTCTTTGCAGCCTGGGCCCCGGAGGGCGCGCCCTGGTCGCATTGGGCCAAGCCGGTCCTCTTTGCGTGCATGGAGCGCGAGGGGGCGCATGTGCTGGAAGCCGCCGCGGCGACCACCGGATACGGCATTCCGGAAGCGGCCGCGGAAATGGTGCGGCCGCTATTGCTGGAAGAAGGGACCGCCGTGGTGATCGACCTGCCAGGGGCGCTGGGGATCGACGTCGGCCTGGCGCTGGCCGCGCGCGGCTGGCGGCCGGTGCCGCTCTACAACAGCGCGGCCTCCGGCGGTGAGGCCCGCTGGGCGTCACAGGGCATGGGCTCCTTCGGCGTGTGCATTGATGTGGCGCCGCTGATGGCGGGACTGTGGCGCGGGGCAAAAATCCTGCGTGATCTCCGCTGGAAGCCGACCGCGCCGCCGCTGTTTCTGCTCGATGCGGATCGCCGCACCGGCCGCCTCGCCCCGGCGGCCGGCATCTTCGACAACCGCTGGGTCTCGCTTCCCACCGATTTTCCCTCCGCACGCATGCTGCGCGAGCGCGGCATCTCGCGCGCCCTGCTCCTGTCGACGAGCGGCGCGGTCGCGGCGGACCTCGCCCACACGCTGCTGCGCTGGGAGGAGGCGGGCAGCGGCAGGTCGGCGGCGGCCGCGGGCACCGCGGCCGCGCCGGTGATCCTCCGAAAACCCCGCTGGTACCGCTCGCTCTGGCATGGACTGCTGGAGGCGGCCGGTTTTCGGCGAAGCTGGCTCGGCGGATTCGGCGCCAGGCTGTCGGACAGCGGCAGCGGTGGATGAAGCCGTCGTTTAAGATGCACGCCTGCAGGATCGGTCGAAAGTTGCGGGAAGGTGCATGAAGACGCTGGTGGTGAATCTGTACGGGGCGCCCTGCTCGGGCAAGAGCGTCAAGATGCTGCAGCTGGGCGCACTGGGGAAATTGCGCGGGGCGTTTTGCGAAATCTGCGCGGAAGTCGCCAAGGAATATGTGGTGCAGGGCATCCCCATCACCGGCGAGGTGCAGCGGGCCCTGACGCGCGAGCAGACCCGGCGGATGCTCTGCTTCGTCGGCAATGTCGAAGTCGTCGTCACCGATGCCCCGCCCTTGATCGGCGCGTTTTACGCCGGCTATCACCGCATGGAGGGGGCGGCGGAGATGGTGGCGCTGTTCGAGGGCTATCTGCGGGAAATCGCGCAGCGGGCGGGCCGGGTGGTGAACGTCTACCTGTGGCGGGACCATCCTTACGAACCGCGCGGACGGGTGGAGAGCGAGGGCGAGGATGCGGAAATCGCCCGGCAAATGTGGGCGTTCGTGCGGGAAAGGGTTGCAGGGGAGCCACTTCTGGAAGCGCGCAGCACGGACGCGGCCGAGATTCTTTGGGACCGCCTCGTGCGCTAAGGTACCCGTTGGAAAAAGATGCGGTCGGCGGCTGGGGAGATCGGATTGCGTGGGGGGGGCGGCGGGGGGCATAATGGGTGGGCTCCCGGGTAGGTTGAGAGGTTCTGCATGGGCGATGCTCCGGATGATGTGCGGGAAGATGTGACGCAGGTGCTTGAGCAGCTGCGCAACGGCGACCAGCGCGCGGCTGACAAGCTGCTGCCGCTGGTTTATGACGAGTTTCGGGCGCTCGCCCGGCACTACCTGCAGCAGGAGCGGATGAACCACACGCTCCAGCCCACGGCCCTGGTGCACGAAGCCTACATGAAGCTGGTGGACCAGACGCGCGTGGACTGGCAGGGCAAGAGCCACTTTTTTGCCGTGGCCGCGCAGGCCATGCGCCGCATCCTGGTGGACCACGCCCGCTCGCGGCAGCGCGACAAGCGCGGCGGCGGCCGGGCCCGGGTGGTCCTGGATGAAGCCGTCGCACTGAGCCCGCAGAAGGACGAAGACGTGCTGGCGCTGGACGAAGCGCTCGAAAAACTGGCGAAGGTTGATCCGCGGCAGGCCAAGGTCGTCGAACTCCGCTTCTTCGGCGGCCTCAACGTGGAGGAGGTGGCCGAGACGCTCAAGGTCAGCAAGCGCACGGTGGAGGGAGACTGGATGTTCGCGCGGGCGTGGCTGAGCCGGGAATTGCGCGGCGCCGAAGCGTGATGGATATGCATGTCGTTGACCAGTGATCAGTATCAGCGGGTGAAGGAAATCTTCCTGGCTGCGGCGGAAAAGCCGGCGGCGGAGCAGGGGGCGTTTGTCGAGCAGGCGTGCGGGGGCGATGCGGATGTGCGGCGGGAGGTGGAAAGCCTGCTCAAGGAGCATTCGCGCGGCGAGCAGCTGATCCCCAGCGAGCCGGTCTCGCCGCTGGGCTCCATGAGCGCCATCCTCTCGCGGGCCAACATCGATCTGAGCAGCGATGCCGGCAGCGAGGGCGGGCGGCGGGCCGACGAAACCATTCGCCGCGAGGGAACCTCCTACGCCGACGATTCCTCGCCCACACCCTCCGGATCGGGTTCGGGCTTCGTCGACGCCGGCCGCTTCATGGCCGGCACCATCGTCGCCGGCCGCTATCGCATCATCGAATTGCTCGGGCGCGGGGGCATGGGCGAGGTGTACCGCGCCGACGACCTGGCCCTCAACGCCTCGATCGCCATGAAGTTCCTGCCGCCGCTCTATGGCGCGGATTCCAAGTGGCTGGAACGCCTGAAGAACGAGGTGCGGGTCGCGCGCCAGGTCACCCACCCCAACGTCTGCCGCGTGTTCGACCTCGGCGAGTTCCAGGGCGAACAGTTCCTCACGATGGAATACGTCGACGGCGAAAACCTGGCCAGCCTGCTGCGGCGCATCGGGCGCGTGCCCGACGACAAGGGGCTGCAGATCGCCCGCCAACTCTGCGCCGGCCTGGCCGCGGCCCACGATCGCGGCGTCCTGCACCGCGACCTCAAGCCCGCCAACGTCATGATCGACGGCCGCGGCGCCGTGCGCATCACCGACTTCGGCCTCGCCGCCCCCGCCGACCAGATGCGCTCCGAAGGCGGCCTGCGCGCCGGCACGCCGGCCTACATGTCGCCCGAGCAGCTCAACGGACGGCCGGTCACGGTGCGCTCCGACATCTATTCCCTCGGCCTCGTGCTCTACGAAATGTTCACCGGCCGCCGCGCGTTCAAGGGCGAGGGGCTGCGCGATTACCAGCGGCTGCACACCCGGGAAGATCCCACCGCGCCCCACGAAATCGTCGACGACATCGATCCGATCGTGGAACGCGTCGTCCTGCGATGCCTCGAAAAAGACCCGCGCAACCGGCCCGC
>JBEHXY010000288.1:0-5458 GCA_048498455.1 Planctomycetota bacterium
GAAGGAGGCGGTGGTGGAACTGACGCCGGAGGAGCATGCGAAATATGTGGAGGGTCCGCTGGGGGATCCGGCGATGCGGTGGTTCCTGGTGCGGGGAGTGTATGTGAACTGGGCGACGGGGCATTTTTCGGTATTGACGGACGGGCGGGATTTGCTGGTGCTGCACCGGTCGTTTTCGTCGAAGACGGGGGAGATGCGGCGGTGGCCGCTGGTGGTGGCGATGAAGGAGCGGCCGGGGGAGGTGTGGACGGTGGCGATGGTGGAGGGAGGGGTGGTTCGTAATAAGTGAGTAAGCGAGTGAGTGAATAAGTGAATGGGTTACGTGCCGCCCATTTGGAAGTAGACCTTGTTGAGCCAGTCTTCGTATTCCATGAGCTGCTGGCGTTGGCGGTAGTGCATGGATTCAACTTTGTGCTGAGCGCGGGCGAAAAGGGCGCGGGTCCAGAGGCCGCCAATGTCGCGGCCCCAGAGGCCGGCGGTTTTTCGGCGGATGCGGATGAGGGTTTTGCGGGAGAGGAGGTGCTGAAGGATGGGGTCTTCGAGGGAGATCATGAAGATGGCGGAGCCGGGGTCGCCCTGGCGGCCGCAGCGTCCGACGAGCTGGTTGTCGACGCGGCGGGATTCGTGGCGTTGGGTGCCGATGACGTGGAGGCCGCCGAGTTCGGCGACACCGGGTCCGAGTTTGATGTCGGTGCCACGGCCGGCCATGTTGGTGGCGATGGTGATCATGCCAAGCTGACCGGCGTTGGCGACGATGTCGGCTTCCTTCTCGGCGTTTTCGGGGCGGGCGTTGAGGATCTGGTGGGGGACGTCGCGGGCGGTGAGGAGGCGTGAGAGGGTTTCGGAGTCTTCGATGGAGTGGGTGCCGACGAGGACGGGGCGGCCCTTGAAGATGATTTTTTCGACTTCGTCGGCGACGACGGACCATTTCTCGCGCGCGGTGCGGAAGACGCGGTCGGGGTAGCGGATGCGGGCGATGGGGCGGTGGGTGGGGATTTTGACGACGGCGAGCTTGTAGACCTTTTTGAATTCGTAGGCTTCGGTGGCGGCGGTGCCGGTCATGCCGGAGAGTTTTTTGTAGAGGGAGAAGTAGTGCTGGTAGGTCGTGCGGGCGAGGGTGGGGGCGGGGGCGTTGATGGGGAGGTTTTCTTTGGCCTGGACGGCCTGGTGGAGGCCTTCGGACCAGGTGCGTCCGGGCATGCGGCGGCCGGTGAACTCGTCGACGATGACGACCTCGGAGCCTTTGCGGGGATCGTGGACGATGACGTAGTGCTGTTCGTTGATGAAGAGCCAGCGGGCGCGGAGGGCGTTGAGGACGAGGTTCTGCCAGGACTCGGCGGAGATGGAGGGGGTGTTGGTGTCGGCGAGGAGTTTCTGGAGGCGTTTGAGGCCGGCGTCTTTCCAGTCGAGCTTTCGTTTTTCGGGTTCGTAGTCGAAGTCGTGGCGGGCGCGGAGGCGCGCGGCGAGGGTGTTGGCCCACTGGTAGGCCCAGGCGAGAGGAGAAGGGCCGGTAGGGCCTGCGATGATGAGGGGGGTGCGGGATTCATCGATGAGGACGGAGTCGGCTTCGTCGACGATGGCGAAGTTGAGTTGTCGCTGGACGGGGTCGGTGGAGTCTTTGCGGTTGAGGAGGGTGAGGGTGTCGATTTTCTGCTGGTGGGTGCGGGTGTGGAATTTGATCTGGTCGCGGAGGTAGTCGAAGCCGAACTCTTTGTTGGTGCCGTAGGTGATGTCGCAGAGGTAGGCGGCGCGGCGGGCGTCGTCGGAGAGGCCGGCGACGATGACGCCGACGGAGAGGCCGAGGGCGGCGTAGAGGGGTTTGAGGGTGTCGGCGTCGCGCTGGGCGAGGTAGTCGTTGACGGTGATGACGTGGACGCCGCGGCCATTGATGGCGGTGAGGACTGCGGGGAGGGAGGCGACGAGGGTTTTGCCTTCACCGGTGGCCATTTCGGCGATACGGCCCTTGTGGAGTTCGTAGCCGCCGATGAGCTGGACGTGGTAGGGACGCATGTTGAGGTGGTGCCGGGAGGCGACGCAGACGGCGGCGAAGACGGCGTGGAGGTGCTTGTCGGGGGAATCGCCCTCGCGGATTCTGGCGCGGATGTCGTGGAGGTAGTCGCGGAGCTGGGCGTCGGAGAGGGCGAGGAGGTGGGTTTCGAGGGTGCGGATTTTTTTGAGGAGGGAGCGGTAGCGGCGGGGGATGCGGGTGAGGGCTTCCTCGCGGGCGAGGGATTCGAGGCGCGGGGCGAGGGCGGGGGTTTCGGGGGGCTGGGGTTGGGGGAAGGTGGTGGTCATGAGATGAGAGAGTTTAGCGGATGGAGGGGGGGGATAAAAACTAAACTGAAAACGCAAAGGTAAAACTCAAAACGCGAAGGTAAAACTCGAAACTCAAAACGCAAAACGCAGAACCTTGTTGGCGAGGGGGTGCAAGGGGTTGATGGGAGCACCACGGGTACCCAGGGGTCATTGGTCGGTACGGAGAGGTTGCGATGGGTTTGCGAAAGGGGGCGGGCGGGATAGGATCGGGGGTGGTTTTTGAGTGGGCACTTTTTTGAGGGTGGCGATGGGTAGTGGGTCATCGGCGCATCAAGGGGATGAGGGGCGGGTGGCGAATCGGTTGATCGGGTCGACGAGCCCCTATCTTTTGCAGCATGCGTACAACCCGGTGGAGTGGTATCCGTGGGGGGAGGAGGCGATGGCCAAGGCGCGGGCGGAGGGGAAGCCGATTTTTCTGTCGATCGGGTATTCGGCGTGTCACTGGTGCCATGTGATGGAGCGGGAGGTTTTTGAGAAGCCGGCGATTGCGGCGGTGATGAACGCGAACTTTGTGAACATCAAGGTGGACCGGGAGGAGCGGCCGGACCTGGACGAGCTGTACATGCTGGCGACGCAGTTGATGTCGGGGAGCGGTGGGTGGCCGATGAGCGTGTGGCTGACGCCGGAGTTGAAGCCGTTTTATGCGGGGACCTATTTTCCGCCGGAGGATGCGTATGGGCGGCCGGGGTTTGTGCGGCTGGAGAAGGCGATAGCGGATTCGTGGGCGAATCGGCGGGCGGAATTGCTGGAGCAGGCGGAGCGGGTGGTGGGGGCGATTCGGACGCATGCGGACGAAACGGATCAGAGTGCTGGGGGTGGCGGCGAGGGGGGGCAAGCGCATGTGGACATGCGCGGGTGGCTGGCGACGTCGCTGGAGCAGTTTGCGGATCGGTTTGATGAGCGGTTCGGGGGGCTGGGGAGTTCGCCGAAGTTTCCACCGAGCCAGGCGCTGGGGTTGTGGATGGAGATGTTGCGGCATCCGAACGAGGCGGGGCTTTCGGGGGAGGAGGCGGGGGCGCTGGAATCGATGGTGAAAAAGACGCTGGATGGGATGATGAACGGGGGGATTTACGACCAGGTGGGCGGGGCGTTTGCGCGATACTCGACGGACGAGCGCTGGCTGGTGCCGCACTTTGAGAAGATGCTGTATGACAACGCGCAGCTGGCGCCGGTGTATGCGCAGGCGGCGGCGCATTTCGGGCGTGGGGACTATGCGCGGGTGGCGCGGCAGACCCTGGATTTCTGGCTGCGCGAGATGACGGGGGAGAAGGGCGGGTTTTACTCGACGCTGGATGCGGATTCGGAGGGGGCGGAGGGGAAGTTTTATGTGTGGACGCAGGGGGATGTGCGGGCGGCGCTGGGAGAGGGGGAGGATGCGGCGCTGATGATGGAGCACCTGGGGATCACGGCGGAGGGGAATTGGGAGGAATCGCCGGTGGAGGGGGCGAGCGTGCTGAGCGTGGTGAAGGGGATTGGGGAGCTGGCGGCGCAGCGCGGGGGGAGCGGGGAGGAGCTGCAGGGGCGGGTGGATCGGCTGCTGGTGAAGATGCGGGAGTGGCGGGCGAAGCGGGTTCCGCCGGGGCTGGACGACAAGGTGCTGACGAGCTGGAACGGGCTGATGATTTCGGCGATGGCGGTGTGCGGGCGGGTGCTGCGGGAACCGCGGTACCTGGAGGCGGCGCATCGGGCGATGGGGTTTTTGCTGACGCAACACATGGAGGGCGGTCGGCGGCTATTGCGGGTGTCACGAGCGGGAAACGCGAAACGCGAAACGAGAAACGCGAAACCGGAGGAGACGGGACAGGGGGTGGCGCGGGGGAGTGCCCATACGGATGGGTTTCTGGAGGACCATGCGTTTTTGCTCAATGGGTTGATGGACCTGATTGACTCGACGACGCCGACAAGTTTGCCGGGGACGATGGCGCGGAAGCGGGCGCTGGAGCTTGCGGACGTGATGCTGCGGCATTTTGAGGACACGGAGAAGGGGGGGTTTTTCTTCACATCGAAGAAGCATGATTCGCTGTTTGCGCGGATGAAGAATGCGGCGGACAACGCGACGCCGTCGGCGAACGGGGTGGCGATCCGGGCGCTGCTGCGGCTGGCGCATGAATCGGGGCGGGAGCAGTATCGGGAGTCGGCGATGCGGGCGGTGCGGGCGTTCGGGGCGAACATTGCGCGGCGGCCGGATTTCTTTCCGACGATTTTGTGGGGGCTGCTGGAGGATGCGGAGGCGCGGGAGCAGCGGCTGGGGTTGCCGCGGGAATTGGAGAGACCGGTGCATCTGCCGGGGCTGGTGGATGTGGGTCATGGGGCGAGCGGGAGCGGGATACTGTCGCTGGGGAAGATGGGGGTGGTGAAGGCGGCGCCGGGGGGGACGTTCGAGCTGGGGGTGGAGCTGCAGGTGGCGGCGGGGTATCACGTGCAGTCGAACAAGCCGGTGGACAAGGAGGCGTTTTCGACGGTGGCGCGGCTGCGTGGTGAGGCGGGGCTGGCGAAGCAGACGTGGCGTTATCCGGAGGCGACGCGGGGCGGGGAGGGACCGGGGGCGTATTCGGGGTATGAGGGGAAGGTGCGGTTTGAGGCGACGTGCGTGCTGGGGGCGGGGGTGGGCGCCGGGCGGTATACGATGCGGGTGACGGTGCTGGCGCAGCCGTGCTCGGGGACGAGTTGCCTGCCGCCGGAGAAGGTGAGCGGGGAGTTCGTGCTGGAGGTTTCCTGAGCGAGGGTCCTGGGGATTTTTGCCACGAAGGCGCAAAGGCACGAAGAGTGGGGGTCGGGGAGGGGCGATCCGGGAGAAGCGGTGCGATGGGGTAGGGAATGAGGGGGGAGTTGGATAGAATGGGGGTTTGGGTTTTTGAGGAATGTGTATGACGGTTCGGGTGCGCGGGCTGGTGGCGCTGTTTTGTGCATTGAGCGTGGCGGGGGTGGTGCGCGCGGCGGATGTGCCGGCGGAGGTGGGATTGCAGCGCACGCTGGATCAGCCGTTTAATTTGACGTTGACGAAGACGCCGCTGTCGGAGGCGTTCAAGCAGATTGCGGCGACGGCGAAGATTTCGATGCAGGTGGATCCGGCGTGTTATGACCTGCTGCCGTATGGGGCGACGACGCTGGTGTCGGCGGATTTCCGGCAGTCAAAGCTGCG
>JBEHXY010000289.1:0-5439 GCA_048498455.1 Planctomycetota bacterium
TTCACCATTTCCACCTCCGTCGCCCCCGCCTCCTTTTCCCTCGCCGCCACGCTCCCCGCTTTCACCCTCTCCCCCGACAGCGGCACGCTCGGCTTCTCCGCCCCCGGCACTCCCCGACTGCCCGATCCCGGCCTCTGGTCGCGCACGCTTCTGCTCCTGACCGCCGCCGGCACCAGCCGTGGAGGCGAGCCCGCCGCCGGTCGTGGCCTGCTCCCTCACTTCCTTTCCGCAAACCCTCTGAACCTGGCTTTCGCCTCTCTTGCGATCTCCCTCCCTCCGATCGCCATCGCCCCCGTGGTGATGCACTGCCGCCGAAACATCTGATACCGCTGGCCATTTCCGACCCGCTTTGCCGTGAACCGTCACCTCTGCGCGCCGCGTGCGTGCGCGGAGACCATCACCCGGGCCGAATCCCTGAACGCGCCGCGGTCATCGTCGTCCGGATGAACGCCGGACCCTTCCCTCGGCTGTTGAACGGTCAGGATGCCCCGCGACGCGCAGCGATTCGCTCCTCGTTCTCGTTCTCTTCTCTCGAAAGGATCTCCCGCCATGGCCACCCTCCGTTCCGGTTTCCTCCTCATCGCCCTCGCGGCGGCCCTCGAACTCCCTCCACCCGCCGCCCATGCCACCCCCATCGCTCCGGGCCAAACGCTCGCCATCGAATCCACCACCACCCTCGTTGACCCCTTTCGCAACGCCTCCCAGGTCGACATCCTCGCACATGCCGACATCCTCACTTCCGGGGCCCTCATCCGCTCCGCCGCCTACCAGCTCTCCGATGGTCGCTACGTCTATGCCTACCAGGTTGGCCAGGTCTTCGGCGGGGCCGAGGAGTCTCCGCCCCCGGATCAGTTCTTTTACAACGCCCCCATCACC
Organism: Planctomycetota bacterium; assembly: GCA_048498455.1. Classification (GTDB taxonomy): domain Bacteria; phylum Planctomycetota; class Phycisphaerae; order WQYP01; family WQYP01; genus CALCHA01. The sequence goes on from JBEHXY010000289.1 coordinate 877, forward strand.
CGCAACGCAACGCTCTACCTCCCCTTCACCCTCCCTTACAGCGCCGATGTCTTCGCCGCCGCCCTCCCGGGACCTGCTGCGGACGCACCGACCCCTACCGCCACCCGCACCAGCTCCACCCTCGCCCTGAGCGGCTTTGGCAACGCCGCCTTCTCCAACGTCGGCCTTCGTTCCCAGACCCTCTTCCTCGTCACCAACGACGCCCCCCTCAACCGCCTCGTCGACTTCAGCCCCAATGGCGACTTCGATGACCGCTTCTCCACCACTGCCACCGCACCGGGCCCCGTCCCCGAACCCGCCTCGCTCGCCCTGATCCCTCTGGGCCTCGTGGCCCTCGCCGCCCGCTTCCGCAGGCGCATCGAATGATCCGGACCCGAGGCAGCGGCCGCATCGCCGCTGCCCGCCGATCCCGTCGCCGTGAACCTGTCTCCGGTCCTGTTCCTCATTCTTTTTCCTGCAAAGGCTCCAGCCATGATTTCCCTGCGAAGTCCCTCCCTCCTCCTGCTGTCACTGGCCGCCGGCCTCGCCGCCGTCGTCCCGGCCGCCCGCGCCACCGAACTCGCCGTCGGCCAATCCTCCTCCTCCCTCAGCACCTTCACCGGCGAAGACCCCCTCGACCCCGTCGGCAACAACGCCTTGATCTCCGAGGCCTCCTACGATGCCATTCTCGGCGGCCAATGGTCCGCCACCTTCTACTACGGCAGCCTCGGTTCCACCGTCACTCAGCAATCCGATGGCTCCTTCCTCTTCACCTACCGCTTCATCCCCGAAGCCGGCCACCGCCCGCCTCCCCCCGGCGATCCCTTCGACACCCTCTACACGCAGAAAATCACCGACAACGGCGGCATCCTCATCCCCATCGCCGCCGCCGCCACCGTCGATGTCGCCACGCTCCCCGACGTCGGCGTCCTGCCGCACGGAGTCTCCGGCCCGCAAACCGCCACCCGCACCACCGCCGGCATCGCCCTCACCGGCTTCGCCGATCCCAGCGGCTACATCGTCGACCTCACCGGCTTCACCCTGCAAACCCGCGCCGATGCCTACACCATCGGTGACATCACCTTCTTTGTCCCGGGCGATGAACACACCCCCATGACCCTCCATGGTTACATCCCGGTCTTCGGCGGCGCCCCCGGCGTCCCCGAACCCGCCTCCCTCGCCCTTCTCCCCTTGAGCATCCTCGGTCTCGCAACGCGTTTCCGGAGAAGCCGCTGATGAAACATCGCTCGGCTCGTCGCCGCCGCAGGGAATCGCCGCTTCACCACACAGCCCGGCCCTCTCCCTACCGCCGCACCTGTCCGAGCAAGACCAGGTAACTCCTCAACCCGCCGGCGCACGACCCACGTCCTGCGCCGGCTTCTTTTTTTGCCCGTCGCTGCCCGCCCTTCTCCAGACCTCCAACGTCCGTATTCACTTCCATCAATATGGGTTTGACATCCCATCGCCCCCCGCTAGCATTGCCCATCGCTCCGCGCGCGCGGGGCATCTCGCACGCGCCTGTACCCTCTGGTGCCGTACTATGAAGCTTGCCGCCATGAAAATCCTCATCGCCGTCCCCGTCTTCAATGAAGAAAAATACGTCCGCCCCGTCCTCCGCGAAATCCGCAAGTACGCCCGCGCCTCCGCCCTCGCCCACAACGTCGAAACCCGCGTCCTCGTCGTCGACGATGGCTCCACCGACAACACCCCCGCCGTCCTCACCGAACTTGCCGATAAAAACCATATCGACCTCCTCGCCCACCCCGAAAACCGCGGCTACGGCCAGTCGCTCATCGATGCCTTCGCCTTCGCCGCCGAGCACGGCTACGACTGGGTCATCACCATGGACTGCGACGAGCAGCACGAGCCCTGCCGCATCCCCCTCTTCGTCCGTGAATGCCTCAAGGATGACGCCGACATCATTTCCGGTTCCCGTTACCTCAGCCTCGACGCCGAAGGCGCTCCCCCGCGCGACCGCCGCAACATCAACCGCCTCATGACCGAACTGCTCAACTCCTCCCTCCACCTCCGCTTCATCGACGCCCCCATCAACCACTCCAACGGCCAGCCCCTCTCCCGCGGCACCATCGCCGGCAACGGCTCGGGCACCAACGGTGCCGCCGCCGGTATGACCGACTCCTTCTGCGGCTTCAAGGCCCACCGCGTCTCCGCCATGCGCCGCATGAACCTTACCATTCCCGGCTACGCCTTCCCCATGCAGTTCTGGGTCCAGGCCGACGCCCTCCGCCTCCGGATCCGCGAGATCCCCGTCAAACTCATCTACAAAGACGCCACCCGCCACTTCGGCGGCATGCTCGACGACCCCTCCGCTCGCCTGCAGCACTACCTCGAAGTCCTCACCACCGAGCTCAAGGCCGTCCGCGAAAATCCCCCCGTCTTCCAGTCCGAATGTGCCGCCGTCTGTGATTGATCAGGTCGCATGAGCCTCCGCCCCGACCCCGCCAGAATCATCGTTCCCCGACGCCACGGCGAAGTGCTGATCGAACCTCCGTTGAAACAACTGGAATCCGCCCTCCGCGCGCCAAGCCCACCCCCTCCGCGGGGTGGGTCCCATGTGCCCTCGCCTTTCGAAGCGCCTCTCGAACAACTCAAGGCCGCCGCCCGCCACCACCTGGTCGAAGCTGCCACCCAATGGGCAAACCAAATCGGCGCCGAGCCCCCGCCCCCGGACGCCGCCGCCCGCCCCATCCTCCTCACCGGCCACCAGGTCGAGTTCTATCACCCCGGCGTCTGGGCCAAGGTCCTCGTCGCCGACGAACTCGCCAAACGCACCAACGCGACTGCCTTCGACCTCCTCGTCGACCACGACACCGTCGACCATCTCGGCTTCTCCGTCCCCGTCCAAAATGCCACCGGCGAGTGGTCCAAAACCCGGATCGACTTCGCCCCCCCCAGCCCGCTCCCCGCCGACGCCCTCGACGCCCCCACGGTCGACCAGTTCGAGCATTGGGACTCCGAACTCGCCGACCATCCCGCCACGCACACCGACACCATGGCCTACTGGCTCGCCGCCCTCCGCCCCAAAACGCAGCACTCAGCACCCCGCACTCAGCACTACACTCCTTGGTTGTCCAGCGCCCGCCGCCAATTCGAAGCCTCCCTCGGCATCCACGTCCACCACGTCCCCACCAGCCTCCTCTGCACCGGCCCCCTCTGGCAGCAATTCGTCCACGCCTGGATCGAAAACGCCGAAGCCTGGACCGCCGCCTACAACCGCCACCTCACCGACTACCGCCGCGAACAAAACATCAAAAACCCCAACCGCCCCATGCCCAACCTCACCACCTCCACCTCCGGCAACACCAAGACCTACGAACTCCCCTTCTGGATCTACACCCCCAACACCCCCCGCCAACGCCTCACGATTCAAATAAAAAACGGCGCGCCCACCATCTTCCTCGAGGGCAAAGCCCTCGACCCTGATTTCGTCATTCGTGCTTCGTCATTCGTCATTCGCCCGAGGGCACTCACGCTGACCCTCTTCGCGCGCCTCTTCTTCGCCGACCTCTTCCTCCACGGCATCGGCGGCACCCTCTACGACCAGATCACCGACCGCCTCCTCCTCGAACTCTTCCACACTGTCCCCAGTTACGCCTGCGTCTCCGCCGCCTGGCTCCTCCCCCTGGGCCAACCCGTCGACCCCGAAGACATCGCCGCCCTTCGCCACCGCCGCCACCACATCGAGCACAACCCCCAACTGGCCATCGATCCCTTCACCGCGCTCAAAACCGACGTCGCCGAACGGATCACCGCCCGCAAACACGTCATCAACGAAATCACCACCAGCCTGCAAACCGCCCGCAGAAACCGCGAAGAAAAAGCCCGCCGCCGCCAGCTCTTCAAGCAGCTCCACGCACTCAACGCCGAGCTCCACGCCTTCTCCCCGCGCATCCTGAAGAACCTCGACCACCAGCTCATCACCGCCACCCACGCCGCCGCCCAGAACACCGTCCTGCAAAACCGCGAATTCTTCCTCGCCCTCCACACCACCCAGAGCCTCCAGAAACTCATCACCTTCCTCCGCCAGTAGCGCGGCATCATCTCCTCCGCCTGGCAATTTCATCCCCCCGCCCAGTCCCCGCCGGGTACAATGCCCCCATTCGCCACGTCGAGGGAACGCCCCGCATGCCCCTCCTCCTTCTCACCGCGCTCATCGCCCTCGCCCTCCTCCTCCTCGCCCGCCGCGGCCGGCGCATCGACGACCACCCCCTCTGCCGCAAATGCCGCTTCGATCTCACCGGCCTCCCGCCCACCTCCGACCGCTGCCCCGAGTGCGGCCGCAACATCCGCGCCCCCCACGCCACCCGCATCGGCCACCGCCAACGCATCGGCTGGCTCCAGGTCACCGCCTGGATGCTCTTCCTCCCCGCAACCCTCTCCTTCCTCCTCCTCGCGACCCTCCGCATCACCAACGTCCCCCTCGCCCACTACGAACCCCTCTTCCTCCTCCGCTGGAATCTCCAAAGCAGCAACCCCGCGCGCTCCGGCGAAGCCCTCACCGAAATCACCCGCCGCCTCACCGCTGGTTCCCTCTCCGAGCCCGACCTCGCCCCCATCATCGAC
>JBEHXY010000290.1:0-5421 GCA_048498455.1 Planctomycetota bacterium
TGCGCGCTCACCCTCGCTGCCTCCCTCCTCACGGCTGCCACCGCCAAAGCGGTCCTCATCACCAACGGCGCCACCGTCACCGTCCAGGGCATCGTCCTCGCCGACCATCCCGAACTCGCCGGCACCACCGTCGCCTCCGAAACCGTCGGCTACTTCATTCATGTTCCCCTCGTCGACTCCCGCGGTGGCAGCACCGAAACCGAGGTCGGCACCCTCACCACCACCGTCGTCCGCGAAACCGCCACCGGCAACCTCGACTTCTACTACACCGCCCTCCCCACCAGCGGCCTCTACGGCCCCCAGCGCCTCTCCCTCGCCGCCTTCGATTCCACCCACGTCACCCTCGATGTCGACTACCTCCGCCCCGTCGGCAGCAGCCCCGCCCCCGTCGACATCACCCTCGACACCTTCGGCGGCCTCTTCGTGAACACCACCACCCTCCTCGTCCGCACCGACACCTTTCAAGTCAACTTCCATCCCGCCTCCGCCCAGATTCTCTTCATCGACGACCTCCCCGGCGACGGCGGCCGGCTTGCCACCATCACCCCCTCCAACTTCTTCGGCCCCGGCGCGGGAGCCCCCGAACCCGCCACCCTCAGCCTCCTCCCCATCGCCCTTGCCGCCCTGGGCGTCCGCTTCCGCCGCCGCTCCTGAAGTCGGCGCTCGTCCACGGGCAAACCCCGCTGTCCGGGAACCTGTTCCACTGCACGCGTTCCCGGGCAGTTCCCTTTTTTTTGCACCTTCCCGGCCCTTTTCAGCCCTGCCGGCGCACCTCAACTATACCTTACAGATGCCTAAAATTTTCTGAAAAAAGTATTGACTCGGTGCGCCCGGAAACCCTATTATTTACCTAACAGTACGGACCACTGTAACATCGTCGGCGGGCTCTTTTCCGCTTATCGCCCGCCGGCCCAGAATCAGGAGATTCATGTCATGGCTCTGCGCGCGAAAAAACCCGAAGCCGTCACCAAGCGCCTCAAACTCTTCATGTACGGACCGGCCGGCGTTGGCAAAACCACCGCCGCCATCCAGTTCCCCAACTCTTACATCATCGACTGCGAAAAGGGCGCGGAAAATTACGACAAGCTGATCACCGCCTCCAGCTCCGTCGTCTTCCAGACCACCGACATCCACGAAGTCATTCACGAAGTGAAGGCACTGCTCACCGAGAAGCACGACTATCGCACCCTCGTCATCGACCCCATCACCACCATCTACAACGACCTGCTCGAAAAGTGCGAGCACCAGGTCGGCTCCGACTTCGGCCGCCACTACGCCGCCGCCAACAAAACCATGAAGCGCCTCTCCAACCTGATCATGGCCCTCGACATGAACGTGGTCGTCACCGCCCACGCCAAAAAGGAGTATGGCCAGAACCTCGCGGTCCTCGGCCAGACTTTCGACGGCTGGCGCCAGCTCGATTACTGGTTCGACCTGGTCGTCGAACTGGGCAAGGGCAAGAAGGACAAGCGCCGCTTCGCCAAGGTCGTCAAGACGCGCCTCGAGCAGTTCCCGGATGAAGATGCCTTCGAGTGGTCCTACGACACCATCAAGAAGCGCTGCGACATCGGTCAGCTCGAACGCCAGGCCCACGCCATCCAGCTCGCGTCCCCCGACCAGGTCGCCGAGATCCACTCGCTGCTCTCGATCGTCCGCCTGCCCGACGGCACCGTGGACAAATGGTTCGCCAAGGCCGGCTGCGACACCTGGGAGGACATGTCCGCCGACACCATCCAGAAGTGCATCGACTTCGTCAAAAACCGCTTCCCGAGCGCCGCCGCGGCCTGACGAGTTTCGAGACGGAAGTTTCAAGTTTCAAGATCTCGTGCGCGAGTCCTTCTCGAAACTTGAAACTCGACACTTGAAACTCACAACTCAACGCTATTCGCCATCCGTTGTGGATGGCGCGCTATCACGTCATCGCCCCTGCACTGCAAGGGCCAACCAGGAGGACCCGCGATGGGTTTCGTCAACAAAGTCATGCTCATGGGAAATCTCACCCGCGATCCGGAGCTTCGCCAGCTGCCCTCCGGCAGCAGCGTTTGCGCCTTCACCCTCGCCACCAACCGCGTCTACAAGACCACCAACGGCGAGGAAAAACAGGAAACCGTCTTCGCCGACTGCACCGCCTTCGGCCGCACCGGCGAAGTGATCGCCGAGTACGTCAAGCAGGGCCGCCCGCTGTTCGTCGAGGGCCGCCTGCACTATGAAAACTGGGAAGACAAGAACGGCAACCGCCGCAGCAAGCTGAGCGTGATCGTCGAGAACTTCCAATTCGTCGGCGGCCGCGAAGGCGCCGCGGAGGGTCAGCGCGATCTGCCCCTCAACGCCCAGCCCAAACGCTTCGCCGAACGCGCCCCGGCGGAACAAATCGACAAGCACGAGGCCAGGCCCAACGGTCCCGCGCGCCGCGGCTCTGACCGCTTCGAAAAAGGCCAGCGTCCGGAAGTGCCCGGCAAGAAGCCGCTGAAAAAAGTCGCCGCCGGAAAAGCCGTCGACCAGATGGCCGAAGACGCCGACAACCTGGAGGACGCAGACCTCCCGTTCTAAAACGATCCGGAAGTCTCCGCTGCTCCAGAACCTCCCAACAAAAACCTCCGCCAACGTCCCTGCCCGTCATGCCCGTGGGGTGAACAGGAGCGCAGGCAATTGTTGGGAACACCAGATCCGCAACCGCCCCGTGGCGTGTTTGAGGCGCGCCGGGTCTGGGGCGGGAGATCGAAGGGGACCAGGAGCATGAAGCTGAAGGTCGCAACAGAGAGGCACAGGCTGCAGGGATGCGGTCTGTGCCTTTTGTTTTTTTGCCGGCAGGTGGCGCGGCCGCGGCGCGAGGCGCTGGTTGTTTTACAGTGCCATGCGCGTCACCGCGATCTTGCCGTGGAAGCACACATCGATATCGCTGCCGGGCTCGTACTCGCGCAGGTGGTAGCGCCCCACCACGTACGCCAGCCCGCCCTCCGTCGCTTCGTACTTCACCGGCAGCGGCCGCCGCGAACGCTCGCAGAACACCATCTCTGGCAGCGCATGCGGCGGCGGCGTCAGCGGCCAGGGAAAGTTGATGTTCCAGAATTCGCCCGTCGCCAGCGGCCTGTTCCGCATCGCCGCCAGCACGTGGCCGGCCCACGTGCCCACACGCTGCCAGTCCGCCGCCTGCGGGTCGGCGCGGCGGTACTGCGAGAGCGCCATCGACGGCACGCCGAAGAACGCCGCCTCCCGCGCCGCCGCAACCGTCCCCGAAATGTACACATCCGCGCCCAAGTTTCCCCCGGCGTTGATCCCCGAAAGCACGCACACCTGCTTCCCGTCCGCCCCCAACTGCGGCAGCACGTGCAGCAGCGCCACGCGCACGCAATCCGCCGGTGTGCCCGCCACCGCGAAACGCCGCGGCCCCCGCTCCTGAACTTCCAGCGGCTCCTTGGTGGTCACGCGGTGGCTGCACTCAGACATCGGTTCGCGCGGCGCGACCACCAGCGTTTCCTCACCCAACCCGCGCACCGCCGCCTCGAGTGCAGCGAGTCCGGGGGCGTCGATTCCATCATCATTCGTCAAAATGAGCATTTTGTTTTTGCCAATGGGCTTTTTCTCCTACGGTCTTTTTCTGTCCGGCTTTGGCGGGCTCACGTGTCGCCATGACGGAGCGTTCGCCAGTCTGACGCGGCAAGGTGCCGCATTGTCATGGCCAACGCGGAGAGCGCAAGCGCGGTTGATCGCTGCAACCGGAGGAGCGCCGGCAGTTTCGTCGGATGCATCACGACAAATCCGGCAGCCCGCGCCACCCGCGGCCGCCCCTCGGCATCGACGAGTCGCAAAAATCGGGCGTCAAGGGTCTCCTCGGCGGAGTCGGAGATCGCCCGCAGGCTCAACAGGGGAACCTGGTGACGCGCGGCCAGCGGCGCGATCACATCGGATTCCATCTCCACCGCCGCGCACCGGCTTTCTCGAAAAAGCCGCGCCTTGTCCGCTGGCGTGGCGACGATTCCCGGGGCCGTGCACAGCCGGCCGATGCGGACGCCCGGGAGCGCCGGCGGCGGCCCCGGCGGGGGGGCCATCACCACGTCGCCGACTTTCAGAGCCGGGTCGAGAGCCCCCGCAAGTCCTGCGATGATCATTGCTTGTGGAACCTGCTTCGGCAGCAGCGCGGCCGCGCGTTCGAGCCGCGCGGCGCGCACGCCGACATTCACCAGGAGGAGCTCGGGCCCTTCCCAGGTGGAATCGGGCGGCGTATCGGGGCGGGCTGAAAGCGAAAAAGCCCGGGCGATTGCCCGGGCTTCCGGAAGGACAGCGGTCAGGATGAGGAAACGGATCGATTGCACGGCGGCTATGGTACGCCGGAGGGAGACGGAAGGCACGTGGCAACGGCGGCGTCAGGCGGTCTGGAGCATCCCACTGGGCGAAGTGGCCCATTCGTCCAGGAGGCGCTGAGCGCCAGCGACCTCCTGCCGCGGAAAAGTGACCGTAAAGTGGGACGCATGGTACTGATAGGTGACGGCAACCCGTTGATAGGAGAGGTATTCAACCAATTCCCACATGCAGCTGAAGGGCACTTCTGCGGCGGGAACGCCAGCGGCGTCGGCGGTAACGGTCAGTCTTTGGCGCATGGGTATCTCCTGACGCTCGAGCAAGGAAGTTGAAAAATCAGACGCCGGAGGTGCAGATCTCAGTGCCACAAAAGTGTGCAAAACTCATTCCAGCTCCGATGAGCCGTTGCGGTTGGGGCTGCTGGCCTTCCCCAAAGGCGAACGGTCAACCCTTGTTGCGGGCAAGACATAGCAGCGACGACCGCTTTTCGGTATCATCTCCCCCTTCACCCACGCTCACAAGCCCGCGGCCGAAAAAGGATCGATGCATGCCCGTACCCATCTCGCAAATGTGGACCGTCGCGACCTATGTCCTGAAGCAGAAGATGGCCGGCCGCAAGCGCTACCCGCTGGTGCTGATGCTCGAGCCGCTGTTTCGCTGCAATCTTGCCTGCGCCGGGTGTGGAAAGATCCAGTACCCGCCGCACATTTTGAAGAAGAACCTCACGCCGGAACAGTGCTTCCAGGCGGTCGAGGAATGCGGCGCGCCGATGGTGAGCATTCCCGGCGGCGAGCCGCTGCTGCACCCGCAGATCAAGGAGATCGTGGAGGGGCTGGTGCAGCGGAAGAAGTACATTTATCTGTGCACCAACGCGCTGCTGCTGAAAGAGAAGATCGACTTGTTCAAGCCGAGCAAGTACCTGACGTTCAGCGTGCACATGGACGGGCAGGAGGAGCATCACGACTTCGCGGTGTGCCGCGAGGGGACCTATGCGACGGCGGTGGCGGGGATCAAGGAGGCGGTGGGGCGCGGGTTCCGGGTGACGACGAACACGACGCTGTTTGACGGGGCGGATCCCAAGAGCGTGCGCGGGTTCTTTGATGAAATGATGAACCTTGGGGT
>JBEHXY010000291.1:0-5420 GCA_048498455.1 Planctomycetota bacterium
GAACGCCACCGTGACCGGCTCCGAGGGCGCCGACCGCATCGCGTTCAGGGACGTCAAGACCGGCAAGTACATCACGGCGGGCACCGGCCCGTCCGGCGCAACCGCGGATGCACCGGCGGCGCCATCGACGGCGCCTCCGTCACCGGCAGCTCCATCGACGGCCGCCCCCTCACCTCTCCTTCTCTCCTTGTTTCCTTGTCTCCTTGTCTCCCCCTCCCCCTCAACCGACCCCACACCTTCCCCCACAACCTCCCCGCCAACACCTGCCACCACATCGGCACCGCGCGCACCGCCGGCGGCAACAGCAACACCGCCGACACCGCCCCCACCGCCACCCCCGTCACAAATCCCCGCGGCATCCCCGTCATCATCGCGTACCTCGTCGGCAGCACCAGCGGCACCACCAGCGCCACCCCCGCCACCACCGCCTGCTGCCGCCGCCACCCCGCCCATGCCAGCATCAAAAACGGCAGCAGCCCCAGCGTCACCGTCACCAGCGGCACCGCCACCGCATAGCGCAACCCCCACCACAACAGCGGCACCGCCAGCCACCCCTCCAGCACACTGTTGTACGCCTGTCCATAAAAACAAGGCTCATGCACCCGCCCATGCATCAGCTCATACGCCCCATACCACATGATCGCCTGGTCTTCGTCCGTCCACTGGAACAAAAACTCCTGGCACAACCGCCACCGGTCATACAACAACATCCACAACAGCGCCAGCAGCAACGCCCCCTCCACCCACCGCCACCGCCACCACGGCACCCCGGCCGCGTTCACCAGCTTCGGCATCGCCCATCGCTTTTGCGGCTTCCCGCTCAGGCCCTCCCACACCGCCCCCTCCGCCCCTGCCTCGCCGCCGCCGCCCGCTCCACCCGCCCCCGCGCCCATCCCTGCCCTCACCCGTTCATCCTCGCCTGCCGGTTCCGTCGCCATCATCGCCAACAATATTCCGTTTCGCACTTCCGAACAATTCCTCCCTGACCCGCCGCACTCGCCTCTAAACGTTCCCACCCCGTCAAAGTTGCTAACTTTCATCCCCTATCCGAGGGACGACTTTCGCTTGCTTTTGCCTCTGGTGATCGGCACATTAGACCGATCGGGAGAAGTACCCACTGTAGCAGGATTCTTTCATGCCCGTCGATGCCGAATGCCCGCACTGCGGCAGGCGTTATCGCGTCAGCTCCGCGCTGGCCGGCAAATCTGTCGAATGCCAGTATTGCCTGGCCGCTTTTCGCATCCCCGCGCCCCGCGACGAAGCGCCCCCCGCCGCTGCGCGCGGTTCGATGGCCTCCCATGCGCCCGCACGCCGGCCTCCACCGCCCCCCGCGCCGGTCTTCACCCCACCGCCCGCCCCGATCATCTACGCCCCCACGCCCCGCCAGCCGTTCAACCTCTCCAATCCCTACACCTATGTCATCGCCGGCTGCGTGCTGACCTTCCTCCTCCTGGTCGTCGCCATCGCCAGCAGTGTTTCCTCCGCCAGCGCGCCTGCCGCCCGGGTCACGCGGATCGACGATTCCGATCCCGCCCCTGCCCCCGCCGCCCCCGAGCCCGAGGTCTTTCCGGAACTGCCGCCCGCCGCCTACCCCGCCCCGGGCATCTTCCTCCACTCCCTCCGCCTCCCCACCGGCGCTCCCTCCACCGAAACCATGTCCCTCTACGTCCTGATGCCCGATCGCCCGCGCTCCCCGCTCCCCTGCATCTTCATCGCCCCCGCCGGCACCCCCTGCGTCACCGGCAACACCCTCGGCCCCGAGGAATACCCCGAGCTCTTCCCCTATGTACAGGCCGGCTTCGCGGTCTGCGCCTACTCCCTCGATGGCCCCCTCCGCGAACACCCCTCCAACGCCCAGATCCTCGACGCCATCGATCGTTTCGAAACTGCCAGGGCCGGTCTTCTCAACGCCCGCCGCGCCATGGACTACATCACCCAGCGCGTCCCCCAGGTCTCACCCGATCACTTTTACGCCGCCGGCCACTCCTCCGCCGCCACCCTCGCGCTCCTCCTGGCCGCCCGCGAGCCCCGCATCAAGGCCGTCGCCGCCTACTGCCCCTGCCTCGATGTCCTCGAACACAACCGCGACTTTTTCAACCAGCTCGAACGCTATCGCCCCGGCACCATCGCCTTCGCCACCAACAACTCCCCCATCACCCTCGCCAGCCACATGACCGGCCTCCCCATTTTCCTCTTCGGGTCCCACGACGACCAGGTCGTCAACACCACCCTCTTCGCCCCCTTCCAGCAATCCGTCCAGGACGCCGGCGGCCAGGTCACGCTCGCTTTCGTCCCCCACGGTGATCATTACAATGCCATGATCCGCGACGGAATCCCCGCCGGTATTGCCTTTTTCAACAAGATCGGCCCCCCTTCTTCCCCGGCTCCTTAACCCGGACCTTTCGCAGGGAGTTCGCCATGCCCGTCAGCGTCCGATGCAAAACCTGCGCGAAAGACTACAAGGTCAGCTCCAGGCTCGCCGGCAAATCCGTCCGCTGCCCGGGCTGCCAGGGACCCATCAAGGTGCCGCTCGTTTCCAGTGCCCCCGCCTCCCCGTCCGCCCCCGCCCGTCCTTCCCCGCCCGACGACGGAGAGTACGATCTCGCCGCCCTCGCCGCCGCGGAGAACGCCGCACAAGCCACGGAAGAACGCGTCTACATCGCCCCCACCATCGTCCGCGAACCCGCCGAACCCCGCTTCAGCGGCTTGTCCCGCTTCTCCGGCCTCTCCGGCTCCAACCTCCTCCGCTCCGTCTGGCTCTGGTTCCATGCCATCATGCTTCTCGCCTTTCTCGTGGGCATCAGCGCCGGCGACGACGCCCGCCTCGGCGCCCTCCTCGTCATCGGCACCCCCCTCCTTGTTCTCCAGATCATGTTCCTCTACACCCTCCTCACCAGCGTCTACAAGGACAAGGTCGGTCTCTTCGTCCTTGCCCTCATCATCCCGCTCTTCAACTTCTTGTTCATCCTCTACACCCTCGCGACCAGCCCCGCCACCCTCGTCCGCCCCGCCAAGGTCTTCGCCAACCTGGCGGTCGTCGTCGCCTACCTCATTGGCCTGGTCATCGTGGAAACGAAACGCTTCCCCAATGGCCGCGCCAACGCCGAAGGCCCGATCCCCGCCCGCTATTCTTCCCCCGCGCCCGCGCGCTACAGCCAGCCCGAACCCGCCTACAGCCCGCCACCGCCCGCCCTCACCGTCACCCGCCGCACCACCCCCACCCGCACCAACCGCATCACCACCCCGTCTCCCGCTCCCGCCCCTGCCCCCGACCCCGGCAATTCCCCCTTCAGGGTTCCCATCCGATAACCTCCCCGTTTTCAATGCCCCGCACCCTGGCGTACAAAGACTCATCCGTCATTCCGCCCCGCCCGTACTCCCCCGGTTCAGGCAAATGCTAAGCTATAGGCATCCAGGCAATCTGCGGAGTTTCTCGTGTCCTCTCCCGCCCTCTCCATCCTGATCGGGGCCTACAACTGCCCCCGCTACCTCCCCGCCGCCATCACCTCCATCCTCAACCAGACCTTCCGTGACTTTGAGCTTCTCCTCATCGATGACGGATCCACCGACCGCCGCACCCCCGCGCTCCTCAAAAAGTTCGCCCGCCGCGATTCCCGCATCCGCATCATCACCGCCGCCCACTCCGGCATCGTCGGGATCCGCAACATCGGTCTCGCGGAGGCCGCCGCACCCCTCATCGGCTGCATGGACCAGGATGACTGCTCTCTGCCCGACCGTTTCGCCGCCCAGGTCGCCTTCCTCGAGCAGCACCCCGAGGTCGCCGTCGTCGGCGGCTGGCAGGAAACCATGGATGCCGCCGGACGTCCCATCCGCACCATCGAAGCCCCCACCCAGCACACCCCCATGGACGACGCCCACCTCTCCGGCGTCACCACCATCGGCCATCCCACCGCCCTCTACCGCGCCCAGGTCGCCCGCGCCGTCGGCGGATACTTGCCCCAGACCGAGCTCGCCGAGGATCTCGACCTCTGGCTCCGCATCGCCGAAGTGGCCCGCATCGCCAACCTCCCCAAGGTCCTCCTCCGCTACCGCGTCCACTCCGCCTCCACCAGCTCTCTCCGCCACCAGCGACAGCTCGCCGTCATCCACGCCGCCTGCGCCGCCGCATGGCAGCGCCGCGGCATCCCGCCACGCAACCTCGCCACCCAGAGCTGGCGACCCGACCACTCCCGCCACAGCCGCCGCAACTTCGATCTCGGCCAGGGCTGGTCCGCCTTCCAGAGCGGCCACCGCAAAACCGCACTCGTCTTCGGCGCCAAAACCGTCGCCCGCCACCCCCTCCACCGCCCCGCCTGGAAACTCCTCGCCTGCGCCGCCCTCAAGGCCACGCCCCGTTCTCGCTGACCTGCGCCCTTCCTCGCCGCGCACGCTCACCCCTTCCCTCGGGAGCGCCCATGCCGCTCGTCACCGTCGCCATGACCGTCTACAACGGAATGCCCTACCTCCCCCGCTCCATCGAAAGCGTCCTGGCCCAGACCTTCACCGACTTCTCCCTTCTCATCATCAACGACGGATCCACCGATCGCACCACCGACATCCTTCATCGCTACGCCCGCCGCGATCCGCGCATCCGGCTCGTCGAACGTGAAAACCGCGGCCTCGTGCCCTCCGTCACCCAGGCCCTCGAGCTCGCCGACAGCCCCCTGATCGCCCGCATCGACCACGACGATCTCTGCATGCCCTGGCGCCTCGCCGAAAAGGTCGCCTACTTAAACGCCCACCCCGATTGCGTCCTCGTCGGCGGATACTTTGAGCTCATCGACGCCGGCGGTCGCAAGCTCTACACCGTGCGCCCCCCTACCGAGCACGCCGACATCGACCGTTGCCATCTCGCCGGCCACACCTCCATCCCCCAGCCCGTCGCCGCCTTCCGCAGCGCCGCCGCCCGCGCCGTCGGCGGCTACAGCCTCGCCCACGAAACCGCAGAAGACCTCGACCTCTGGCTCCGCCTCGCCGAAGTCGGCACTCTTCACAACATCCCCAGGGTCCTGATCCAATACCGCCAGCACGACCGCTCCATGAGCAGCACCCGCGCCGCCGCGCAGCTCACCGCCATGCGCCGCGGCTGCGAGGACGCCTGGAAACGCCGCCACATCCAGGGCACCTTTCAGGTCACCGAGCACTGGCGTCCCGGCGCCGACCGCGCCAGCCGCCTGAAGTACACCCTCTCGGTGGGCTGGTCCGCTTTCGCCGAGGGCCATCGCGCCACCGCGATCGTCTACGGCGCCAAGGCCATCCGCATTGCCCCCGCCTCCGCCGCCGCCTGGAAACTCCTCGCCTGCGCCGCCACCCGACCCCTCCCCCGCTCCCGCACAACCCCCGAAAATCCTTCCGCTGCCCATCCATAAGCGTGCTACATCCGTAGAAAGACGGATGTCGTCTGACGTACACCCTCTCCC
>JBEHXY010000292.1:0-5409 GCA_048498455.1 Planctomycetota bacterium
GTTTGAGCGGGGGCGGATTCACCTGCGGGATCTGGACGGGACGCTGGAGATCCTGGAGGGCGGCGGCGGGCGACATGAGCTGGTGATGCTGGTGCGGGACCGGTCGCGGTGGGATGCGTATCGGGACTCGTTTGGGAAGGCGGTGGGGGCGTATGTGCGGTCGGTGCGGGAGGGAGCGCCGCCGCCGGTGGGGGGGATGGAGGGGTTGCGGGAGTTGCAGGTGGAGGCGGCGTTGCGGCGGTCGGTGGCGGAGCGGCGGGTGGTGCGGGTGCAGGAGGAGTTCGGGGTGTGAGGGTGGGGCGGGCTAGATGAATTTGATCTTTCGGGCGGCGAAGGCGCACATGCGCAGGAGGAGGAGGCCGTGGCGGAAGCGGGAGATGTTGGTGGAGCCGTAGGTGCGTTGTTTGTAGTGGACGGGGACGTCGACGATTTTGAGGTTGAGGCGGGCGGCGCCGAAGAGGAGGTCGAAATCGCCGAAGGGGTCGAAGTCGCCGAAGTAGGCGCGGTTGGCGGCGATTTTTTCGTAATCTTCGCGGCGCAGGACCTTGGTGCCGCAGAGGGTGTCGCGGAGGCGCTGGTTCAGGAGGAAGGTGAACATCCAGCCGAAGAGTTTGTTGGCGATCATGTTGAGGAACTGCATGGCCTCTTTTTCCATCGGATAGACGAGGCGCGAGCCGTTGGCGAATTCGCACTGGTGGCGGGCGAGGAGCTGGACGAAACGGGGGAGTTCCTCGGGGGGGACGGAGATGTCGGCGTCGAGGATCATGAGGATGTCGCCGGTGGCCTTGGCGAAGCCGAGGCGGACGGCGTCGCCTTTGCCTTTGCCGGATTGCTTGCAGCAGGAGACGAGGAAGGGGCCGCCGGAGGATTGGTAGTCGGCGACGACTTTTTGGATGGTGGGCCAGGTGTCGTCGGTGGAGTTTCCTTCGACGAAGATGACTTCGGTTTGTTTGCCTAAGGGCGGGAGGCGGTCGAGGAGGGGTTTGATGTTACCGGCTTCGTTGCGGGCGGGGATGATGACGGAGACGCGGTCGGGCAGGTCGAGTCGGTTGGTGCGCGGGAGCATGCGGGCGACGGTGAGGGTGCAGAGGTCGAAGAGGCGGAATCCGGGGAGTGGGGCGAGCCAGCGGTTGACGAGGTTGGAAACGAGGGGGACGGGGAGCGGAAGGAGGACGGAGGGCTTCTGGGAGATGATGTCGAAGTCGCACTGGCGGAGGAGGCCGGCGACTTCGTAGGGGGGAAGCCAGGATTCATCGGGGACGCGGGCTTTCCAGCGGGCGAGTTCGGAGGCGCGGATGACCGGATGCCAGAGGCGGGAGAAGGTGGTGATGAGGATGCGGGTGCGGTCGTGGCAGACGGAGCGGAGGGCTTCGAGTGCGGTGTGGAGGTCGTAGAGCTGGTGCATGACGCCGGAAAGGATGATGACGTCGAAGGTGCGCGGGGAGCCGTCGGGTGAGTGGGGGAGGCGGGCAACGTCTTCGGCGGCGAGTTCGTGGAAGGTGAAGTCAGGGTGGTTTTCGCGGGCCTGGGCGATGGCGGCGGGGTTGATGTCGATGCCGACGGAATCGCGAGAGGCGTCGAGGGAGGCGAGCATGTCGCCGGTCGAGCAGCCGACGTCGAGGACGCGGGAGCCGGGGAGGACGTGGTGCTTGATGATGCGGGTGAGGTAGCGGTGGAAGTAGCGGTTGCGGGAGCGGGAGCGCTGCAGGCGGGTGTGGTGGGCCTCGGCGTAGGTGCGCAGGGCGGTGCGGTGGGCGAGGTCGGGGGAAAGGGGGTTGGCGGTTGGGGAGGCGATGCTGTTCATGGGCGTGATGGCTGTCCTGGAGACGAAAAAGGCCCGGAACGGGACGTTCCGGGCCTTGGGATTGTACCAAATTCAGCGGGAGGTTGGCCTTAGGCCTTGGGAGCTTCGTCCTTGGCGGAGTGGGAAACGCCCATGACGTTGGGGCCGACGTTCGAGAGCGGCGGCAGGTTCTTGAACTCTTCGGCGAGGGCCTGTTCGTCGATCTCGGTGATTTCGGCGGTTTCGAGGAGCTTGTCGACGACCTTGGCGTCGCGGATCTGGAGGAAGAGCTGCTCGAGCTGGCCGGACTGGTTCATCTGGGTGCGGAGCTTCTCGGGGCGGCGGCCGTACTGGGCGGCGATTTCCGAGATGCGGTTGTTCACTTCTTCCTCGGAGACGTCGATGCCGAACATTTCGGCAAGCTTCGAGAGAATGAAGAAGAGGCGGAGGTCGACAGCGGCCTGCTGCGCGGAGGAGATGCGGAGCTGGTCGATCTGTTGGACGATGTCGGATTCCGGCACGCCCTTCTGCATCAGCTCGGTGGCGCGGCGACGGAGGACGTTGCCCATCTGGCGCTGGGAGAGCTTGGCGGGCAGATCGAGGTTGGTGTTGGAGAGGAGGTAGCGGTAGACCTGCTGGGCCATGGCGCCCTTGGTTTCCTGTTCGAGCTGGGTGACGAGGCGGTCCTTGAGGTCGGCCTTGAGGGCGTCGACGGAATCGAAGCCGAGCATGGTGGCGAATTCCGCGTTCACCTCGGGGAGGTGCTGGTGCTTGACGCCCTTGATGGCGATCTCGACCTTGATGGGTTTGCCGCGGTACTTCTCATCGGGGTGGTCCTGGGGCAGGGTGCCTTCGGGGGTGACGGAGTCACCGATGCGCTTGCCCTTGAGCTTGTCGCCCATGTCTTCGAAGCGGACGCCGGCGATGTTGCCGGCCTTGACGGCGAGGGAGACGTTGGGCTGCTCGGCGAGGGTGGCATTGTCTTCGGTGGCGATGACCTTCACGTCGGCGGTGACGGTGTCGTTCTCGGTGATGGGCTCGGTGGAGTCATGCCAGTGACCGAAGTACTTGCGGAGGTTTTCAACCGCGAGGTTCTGGCGGTCGTCGTTGGCTTCGAGCTTGGGCTTTTTGACGGCGATTTTTTCGATGCTGGGGAGTTCGAACTCCGGGGTGACTTCCACTTCGATGTTGACGGTCATCGAGCCGGACTCGGGGATTTCAACCTTCGAGAGGTCGATTTCGGGATCGCCGATGGCGTCGAGCTTGTTGTCTTCGATCGCCTTTTCATAGGCTTCGGCGACGAGCTGCTGCTTGACGGTGTTGCGCATGTCGGGTCCGAAGCGCTTTTCGAGCAGACGCTTGGGGGCGCGGCCGCGGCGGAAGCCGGGGAGCACGGCGTCTTTCTGGAGTTCACCGAACGCGCCTTCGAGCTTGCCCTTGATGCGGGCTTCGGGGATTTCGATCTTGATGCGTTTGCGGGCGGCGCCGGCCTCTTCGATGGTGGCGGTGGCGGCGGGGAGATCGTCCTTGGGTTCGGTCTCGGTGGATTCGACCTGGGAAGTTTCCTGGGACATGGTGCCTCCGGGGCAAGGGGTTTCCTGACCGGCGGCCGACGGGATGCGGGTGCAAAAACGCAGTCGGCCAAACCGCCAGGCGTTAAGCCAGTCTCCCGGTGGGGAGGGGTTTGGCCGATTCGACCCGCCGCGACCAACGCCTGGTGGTTACCGGTACCTCGCGGGGGCGCTTCCCTCCGGGGAGGGAAGAGGCGTACTGTACCATGTGGGGGCCGAAGGGTGGAAGGGGCCTGGGGCGGAAAAATGGGGGGAGAAAGGTCCCGCTTGCTCTGGCCGGCCTTGGCGAGTAGCGTGACCGGAGGAGGAATCCATGACGGATGTTGGCCAGCCAGAGAAATGCGCCGAGTGCGGCGCGGCGATAGGTCGTCACGAATCGCCCTACCTGTTCAACGACAAGAACGTGTGCGGGAACTGCTACCAGCGGCTGGCGGGGCAGGTGGACGTGTCGTCGGCGGACACGGTGGTGCTGCCCAAATCGAAGGAGCAGATTGCACGGCGGACGGACACGCTGCCGTTCGCGGTTCTTTCGCAATGGCGGCCCGATCATCCGGCCTATCAGCGGCTGAAGCAGCGGGAGCGTCAGCGGCACAAGCGGCGGATGGTGGGGGCGATGGCGGGAATTGCGGCGATGGCGGGGATGCTGGCGGCGATCGTGGGGGGCGGATCGGGGAGCCAGGCGGCGCTGGCGATCGGGGCGATCGTGATGGTGGTGGGGTTGATCGTGGTGTTTGTGGCGCTGTGGTGAGCGCGGCGGCCCGTGGCGGTCGCCTTTTGCGGTCACACTTTGCGGTCTTGGATCCAGCTGAAACTGATGGGGGGATGCTCTTCGAAGCGGGCGGTCATTTCTTCGGCGAAAGTCTTGTAGCGTTCGGCCTGCCGACAAAGGTATTCCTGGGCCTTGGCCGCGGGTCCGGTGACCGTGCGTCCGGCGACGTCCCAGGTTTTGACGAGGTGCTCGATAATGGCGGCGTAGTCGTGGACGGTGTAGACGTTGGTGCGCTGGGCGACGACGGCGAAATGGTCGAACAGGTCGGGGTCCTTGCCGTCGAACATGAGGCGTCCGGGCATGGAGATGATGGTGCGCATCATGGAGCGGAAGGAGAGCATCGCGCCGTTGGGGTCGACATCGAAGACTTTGCCCATGATGCGGGTGTAGAAGGTTTCGTGGCGGGATTCATCGCCGGCGATGCGGGTGCAGATTTTGGCGAGGTTGGCGTCGCCCTGGGCGGAGACGAGTTTGCCGACGTTGTTGTGCGAGATGCGGGTGGCGCGTTCCTGGAAGGAAGTGTAGACGAGACCGTTGTAGGGGTCGGGGTAGGACTTGGGGTTGAAGCCGCTGTTGATGAGGTGGTGGATGGTGAGTTCGACGGACCGCATATCCACGCGGCCAGTGAGGCGGAGATAGGCGTTGAGGAGGTCGCCATGGCGGTTTTCCTCGGCGGTCCAGCCGCGGAGCCACTGGGACCAGGGAAGGGTGGTGTCGCCGGTGGATTCCTGGGCGATGAGGTTGAGGGAGATCGCGTAACTGGGGAGGGCTTCTTCGGTGATCATGTCGCCGACGAGCACGACGAGCATTTCATCGGAGATGGTCTGGGCGGCGGTGCGGAAGTTTTCGACCTGGTCGCGCCAGTTTTCGGCGGCAAGGTCGGGCAGGTAATCGGTGGGCTGCCACGCTTTGTCGATGGGGGCAAGGAGCTGGAGATTGTCCTTGACGAACGGCTGCAGGGAATGAAGGAGCTGCAGGTGGTCTTGCATCATCTTGGTGGTGTCGCTCATGAGGCTCCGTGGCGTGTGGCGGTTTCAGAAGTGCAGGCGAGGCCGGGTCGAAAAAGCAGGGGGCCAGGCGAAAAGCTAGGGCTGAGCAGCGCTGCGGCAAATTGCCGTTGTATTATGGCGACTTTGCAGGGGGCGGACAACGAATTGTAGGTACGAGGATACGAAAGTCGCGGCAATTCTGGAGCGCGGCGAGGCAGATGTGCAGGGGATGGGGGATGTGGTAAAGTGACACAAGAAGCGGTCGTAGCTCAGTTGGATAGAGCGGCGGTTTCCTAA
>JBEHXY010000293.1:0-5405 GCA_048498455.1 Planctomycetota bacterium
GGCCGTCACCAGGAACCCGATCATCACCAGCGACAACGGATGCGTCCACACCGTCTTGTTCCCGCTCTCCCCCTTCGGAAACGTTTTCAGGAATTTCGCAATGCGCTCGCGAAACAGCAGCGGCACCGACAGGATCGCCCCGAGCTGAATCACGATCGAGTACATCTTCCAATAGCCCGAGCCCATGTCGATCCCGCTGAACTCCTCCACGATCCGCAAATGAGCCGTCGACGAAATCGGCAGAAACTCCGTCAGCCCCTCCACCACCCCGAAGAACACCGACAACAAATAAGCGTGCACGCAGCAACTCCCGCAAAAATCCAGCGGGCAAGCTACTCGAAACCGGTGGGGGGGTCCACACGCACCAACCCCATGCTTCACCGAAGCTTCACACTACGGCCGGTCTGTTTGCTTCCTGTCTGTTCCGGGCAGGCGCCACCCCTCGGCGAACAACTCCCCGGCACCCCCAGCAGGACTTCTTCGTGGTCCTTCATCCCTTCGTGCTTAACCCCTCATCGCAGCCACAACCGCACCACCACCTGCGCGATCACGTTTGCCTGTACCCCCGCCGCCAGATCATCGCACAGCACGCCCCATCCCCACGGCAGCTTCTCCAGCCAGTTCGCCGGCGGCAACTTCAACGTGTCCGTCGCCCGGAAAATCACATACAGCCCCGCCACAAACAGAAACGTTCCCCACATCCCGTGATTCACACACCACGTCGGCACGGGCACGCCCGCCACCGTCAACGCAAAGCCCGCATACTCGTCCAGCACCACCGTCCCGGGATCCGGTTCCCGGTAATACGCCGCCGCCCATTTTCCGTAAACGATCAACAGCACCGAAGCCACCGCGCCGATCGCCAGCAGCACCCCCGTCCACGCCGCCTGCGACACCCCCGCGCTCATCATCGCCCACATCAGCGCCGCCGGCACCGCCGTCCCCCAGCTCCCCGGAGCCGGCCGCAGAAATCCCGCGCCGCCTCCCGACACCACCCACCGCGGCCACCGCTCCCTGGGCACTTCCAGTCCCGCCACCCGCTCCGCCAACGCCGCATTCGACTTGTGTCCCAACCGCCTACTCCGTCAACATCCGCCGCGCCCGCACGATATACGTCGTGGCGCTCAGCACCGTCACCACCACCGTCGTCCAGATGCACACGTCGCGCGTCACATGCACCCACGCCACCTTCTGCAGGCACGCCAGGTCCACCATCACCGCGCCCACCGCCACGCTCTGCACGATCATCTTGATCTTCCCCGCCCAGTCCGCGCGAAAATCAATTCCGCGCGATTCCGCCAGCCCCCGGATGGATGTGATCAAAAACTCCCGCCCGATCAGCACCACCGCCATCCACGGGAGCACGCCGGTGACCGTCCCCAGTCCCTGCGCCGTTCCTGCCGGAAACAAATCCTTCGCCGCCACGCTGATGAACCGGTTCGACGAAAAGAAAATGAACGCCCCGCAGATCAGGATCTTGTCCACGAACGGATCCACCACCCGCCCGAACGCCGACTCCACCTTCCATCGCCGCGCCAGGTAGCCGTCCAGGAAATCCGTGCCCCCCGCCAGCAGGAACACCACGAATCCCATCCACATCTGCCGCGCGAACGTTTCCCGCTCGTTCACGTTCAGCACCGCAAAGAACACGACCGTCAACACCAGCCGCGAAATCGTGATCAAATTAGGAATATGCCGATACACAAAACCCGCACACCAAGCCGCGAAAGCACATCAGTATATCCCCGAATCCGCCTCCTGTAACGCGGGCGTCCCGCCCGCAAATCGGCCGGGGCCGATGCCCTCCTCCCAACACCCCTCCCCCAAATCCCCGCGAACGCTCCGCAGAAACCGCCGCCCAAGGTTTTGAGTTTTGAGTTTTGCGTTTTGAGTTTTCACAAATGGTGCTTCGCCGCCTCTCCCCGCGCCGCCTCCAGGTACTTCCGCCAGACCCCCTCCTCCTTCAGCATCTTGAGAAAAATCCCGCCCACCACGCTCCGCGCCTGGAACCCGATCCCGCGCGACTTCAAGTGGATCACCTGCTCCCCCGAATCCGCCCAGTAATGATCCGTCAGCGGCACCCGCGACTTCGTCTCATTCACCCAGCGATACACCGGCTTCATCAACGCGTCCCACTCCCGCTTCCCGCCCATCGCCGCCACCCACCCGATCCAATCGATCTTCGCATACGCCTTCCGCCCATCCAGCGGCAACCCGTACCTCTCCTGCTTTTTCAAATAGAACGCCAGCTCCTTCTCCACCACCTCCGGCGGAAACAGCTTCAGCCCCAGCAATTCATCCCACACCAGGTTGTATTTCATCGACCATGTCCCGGGCCGGTCGAAACTCAACCGGTACTGGCCCCCGCGATCCTTCGCCGCCTTCACCCACGACTTCACCATTCCTTCCGCGACTTCCCGGTAGGCCGCCGCGTCCGCAACCAGCCCCAGTTTCCCGCACAAGTCCGCATACGCACCCAGCGCCAGGATCGCCTTGATCGACAAGTTCGTGTTGTGCGCCAGCCGCCCGGCGAAGTCGTCGGTGCACAACTGCTTCTCCGGATCGAAACCCTTCTCCTTCAAAAACACCGCCCATTTCGTCAGCAGCTTCCACCATTTCCACACATACTCCAGGTGCCCATGTGCCTTCGCCAGCGCCGCCGTGCAAAGGATCATGTTCCCGCACTCTTCCACCGGCATCTGCATCCAGTCCGACTTCTCGCCGCCTCCATAGGTCTGCCCGTTGGCCAGCGGATAGGTCCCCAGGTCATGCGGCGCATAGGGCAACCGCCACCGCGGCGTCGACGCATACTCGAAGATCGGCGTCAGCTGCGCCTCCAGCAGCACCGGGTTGAACAGCAGAAAGAACGGCGCCGACGGATAGGTCACATCCACCGTGGCGATGCACCCGTTCGAAAAATTCTCTTTCGAAAAATACAGCGGCTTCCCATCGATGTCCGCGCACAACTTGTGCGCCGCCAGCGTCTGCCGGTACGACAGCGCACACAGGTGCGCATACTTCTCCCCGCCCGCTAATCTCAGGTCCTCCATCAGCTCCCGGTCAAACGCCTCGCACCGCCGCACCATCGCCTCGTAATCCGCCACCGCCGCCTTGATCAGGCGGCTCACCCCCATCTGCCCCCGGTTCCAGTACGGCCGCACCTTGCGGTGCAGGTACTCCACCGAGAACAGGTCGTCATACACCAGCAGCAGATGCCGCCGCACCACGCCTTCCCCGCCCACCTTGAATCCAAACCGCGAGATGATCGCGGGCCACCCGTCCGACACCGCCCGCGGCATGTCCAGGTCATCACAGTCCGGCACTTCCCCCGTCCTCACAAAATGGTCCTGCACCGCATGCTTGGGCGAAATGCAGGTCCGCACCACCCCGTCGCCTCCGTCACCCTCCTGGTCCGGCAACACCAGGTACACATACCCCCAGTCGATCCGCCGATCATCCCCCGCCGCCCCCAGGATCTTCTGCGCCACCGTCCCGAAGCTCAGGCAGGTCACCCCCTCGCACCTCAGCCGCGACCCCGTCACCTGCTGGTCCACCGAATCCACGCACCACTCCGCGCACAGGTCAAAGTAAAGTTCCACCGCGTGCTTATCCCCATCCCGCGATTTCATCTCAAACGTCACATACCCCACCGGCCAGCTCAAGGTATGCAGATTCCCCGGCACCGATGGCGTCATGAACGTCACCGTCAGCTCTGCTCCCCCCGCCACAAACACATACACCGTCCGCGTCGGCCACACCTGCACCGCCACCTGCTCCGCCGCCTTCACATCCTCCGGCTGCGGCCCGATGAACCGATACGCCTCCCCATCCACCCGCACCATCCCCGTCAACGAATGATTCACACCCGTCCAGTGTTTCGGAAATTCGTCCGTCAGCCGGTCCGCCATCGACCACAACGAAAAATAAGGATCGATCGGCAACAACGGCACCGCCGGCGCCCGCAACGGCGTCGACACCACCCCCTCGCCCGCCGCCCCCCCCGCCTTCACCCCGCGCTTCCTCGCCATGGCAACCCCACGCAAAACACACACGTCAACAATAGCGCGCGCATCTTACGCCTGCCCCCGCCCACACGCGACCTCCACCCAACCAAGCCGCTCCCCCGCCCGTCATTTCTCATTGGTCATTTAGCATTGGTCATTGCGACGCCCGCTTCCCCCGCGTCTCCACGCTCCCCATCACCGGCAAACTCACGCGCCCGCGCTTCGCCCCCGCATCCCCCGCCCCCACCCGCACCGCCTTCACGCCGCTCTCCATCGCCCGCCCCACCAGGTCATAGTGCTGGTAATCCGTCACCTTCACCGGCACGATTTCCCCCGCCACCGCCCCGCACTTCTCCACATACACCCGCCCATCAATGTCCGGCGCCTGCCCCGCATGCCGCCCGACACCAACCTTCGTCTTTCGATCTACCCCATCGATCAACACCTTCACCGTCTCCCCCACTGTTCCCGCATTCTTGGCAAAGGCGATCTTCTGCTGCGCCACCATGATCTCTTCCTTCCGCCGCGTCGCTTCCTCCATCGGCACCGCCTTCCCCGGCTCCGCATGCAGCCGCCCCGCCGGCGTCCCCGGCTCCGGCGAAAACTCAAACACCCCCACGTTCTCAAACTCAAAGCCCTTCACGAACGCCAGCAACTCCTTGTGCTGCGCCACCGTCTCCCCCGGGAACCCCGAAATAAACGTCGTCCGCAGCGTGATCCCCGGCACCCACTTCCGCAGTTTCCCCAGCAGCGTCTCCATCTGCCCCCGCGTCACCTTCCGCCGCATCGAATGCAGAATCTCATCATTCACATGCTGCAACGGCATATCGATGTACTTCACCACGTTCCGGCAATCCGCCAGCGTCTTGATCATCTCGTCCGTGAAACAGCTCGGATACGCATACATCAACCGCACCCACGCCCCCGGCGCTTTCTTCGTCACCAGCGCATCCAGCGCCCGCAACATCCCACTCAACCCCTCGCCCTTCCCGTTAAACCCGATGTCCTCCCCGTAACTCGTCGTGTCCTGACCGATCAGATTCAACTCCACCGCCCCGTCCGCCAGCAGTTCCTCCGCCTCCGCCAGGATATCCGTCAGCGGCTTCGAGCGCATCCGCCCCCGAATGCTTGGAATCGTGCAGAACGTGCACCCCTGGTTACACCCCTCGCTCACCCGCAGATACGCATAATGCCGCGGCGTCAACCGCAGCCGCGCCCGATCGCTCTCCACATACCCCTTCCCAATGTCCCCCTTCCCCGGCTTGTGCAAAAATGTCGTCACCGGATGAAACGCCCCCATGTCCCGCCCCGCCTCCGGCAAATGCTCATACGCCCCGCCCCGCACCGCCTTCACAATATTCTCCCGATCAAAAACCCATGTACGACTGGCTCGGCACCGCG
>JBEHXY010000294.1:0-5399 GCA_048498455.1 Planctomycetota bacterium
GCCTGGGAGAGGAGTTTCATTTCGGTTTTCAGGGCGGTGATGAGGGGGTCGGCGGTGCGGGCGTCGATGTTGTTGTCGTTGGTGAAGGCGAGTTCGGCGGTGGAGTCGGAGGAGAGGAAGGCGGCGAGGGCGTTGGCCTGGGTGTAGACGGCGGTAAGTGGGCCGGCGACGAGTTGGTGGGCGGTGTTTTTGAGGACGCCGAGGTAGGTGGGGTTTTTGGCGGCGTTGACGAAGAGTTTTTCGACGTTGGCGGCGGCGGGGGCGGCGACGGCGACGGCGTCGCGGAGGGCGGTGACGTGTTTGTGGAGGTTTTGGAGGGAGGCGTTGGTGGCGAAGAGGGAGTTGCCCTGGAAGACGGCGAGGGCCTTGGTGAGGCGGGGCGAAAGGTCGCGGAGGTGGCCGGCGACGGCGCTGGCGACGACCCACTCGTCCTTGTTGAACTGGGAGTTGGCGCCCGGTTCGTTGAAGGTGGCGGCGGCCCAGAGGTCGGCGTCGGTGGTGATGGCGGAGAGGAAGGCGGTGAGTTCTTTTTTGGCGGGGTCGGCGAGGGCGGCGACCTTGGATTTGTAGGAGACGGCGATGGCGCGGGCGTTGAGGCCGGCGGAGGAAACTTTTTCGAGATCCTGGAGGGTGGCGGTGTTGCCGAAGTCGGCCTTGGCGACTTTGGCGATAAGATTTTCGAAGGCGTCGATGCGTGCGCCGAGGTCGGCGTCGAAGTTGAGTTTACTTTTTTTGATCGCGTCGGCGTGCTTTTTTTTGAGGGCGGACCATTCGTTGTGGCGGCTGGTGGCTTTGTTGTAGGCAGCGAGCCATTTGATGGGCATGGGTGATTCTTCCTTGCGGGGGGAGGGGGATCGAGGGGTGGGGTCCAGCGAAGCGTGGGGGGAGCACGGGCGCAGCACGGCAACGGGTGGTCGGCGCGGCGGTGTGCGGGGCGTTATTTTTTGACGTTGAGGACGACCGTGTACTGCGTGTTTTCCCATTGGGCGCTGAGGGTGACCGAATCGGCTGCGCCTTTGAGTGCAATGGTGAACTGATCGAGTTCCTTGTCCAGGTCGGACTTTTTCATTTCGACGGTGTAGAGGTTGTCCTTGAGGACGGCGGGGGTGATGGGGATGCCCCAGCGGGCGGTCTGCTTGTTGAAGAAGAGTTTGGCGGAACCGTCGGCTTCGGGCTGCATGATGAGGGAGTAGGCGCCGGCGGGGATGGTGGTCTCGCCGACGGTGAGGTCGATGGGGGAAGTGAAGAGGGTGGCTTCATCGGAGCCCATGCGCCAGGGCTGTCCGAAGGGAACGAGGGTGCCCCAGATTTTGCGTTTTTCGCCGGACTTGGGGTCCTTGGAATAGGGGCGGCCATAGACGACTTCGACAAGGGAGCGGCCAATGCGGGCGGAGACGGTTTCATGGGGAGAAACGCGGGCGGTCTGTGCGAGGAGGGGAAGGGCGAAGGCCAGGGAGGCGGCGACGAGGGTGAAGGGAAGCTTGCGCATGGGGAGGTCTCCGAATATTCAAGGGCCGAGAGGTGAGGCGCGAGCTTAGCAGAGGCGCGCGGGAAAGCAAGAAGAAAGCGGAGGGGACGTTGAGGTGAAAACAGAAGGAGACTGGCATGCGGGCAAAGATGGCGGTGAGTGCGGCGCTGCTGCTGGGGATGGCGGCGAGTGCGCGGGCGGAGAGTCCGGAGCAGAAGTACGTCTTCGGAACCTCGCGCCCTGGCTACACGGTGGTGCCCGCGGATGCGGTGTATTCGAAGGAGAAGGGCTACGGGTTTGACCTTGGCTCGGGCGCGACGACCAAAGGGACGGCCTGGCGCGCGGTGCATCCGGGAGAGAAGCACACATCGTTCCTGTTTTCAGCGAAGCTGGATCCGGGCGTGTACCGGGTGACGGTGACGCTGGGCGGGGCGGACCAGGAAAGCGTGACGACGGTGAAGAGCGAGACGCGGCGGCTGATGGTGGAGGAGGCGAAGGCGGGCGCCGGGCAGACGGTGGAGAAGCATTTCCTGGTGCACGTGCGCGTGCCGACGCTGCCGGATGGGAGCGTGGTGCGGATGAAGCCGCGGGAGAACGAGCCGATGTTGTACGTGGAATGGGATGAGAAGTTCGAGAAGCCGTTTTTGGAGCTGGATTGGGATGAGAAGCTGACGCTGGAATTCAGCAGCGGGAGCGTGGCGGCGGTGCAGGCGGTGGACATTGCGCCGGCCGGGGCGCACACCACGGTGTACCTGGTGGGGGATTCGACGATGACGGACCAGATGATGGAGCCGTGGGCGGCGTGGGGGCAGATGCTGCCGCGGTTTTTCAAGGAGCCGGTGGTGATCGCCAATTATGCGGAGTGCGGGGAGACGGCGGCGAGTTTCATCGGTGAGAAGCGCTGGCCGAAGATCATGAGCGAGATCAGCAAGGGGGATTACGTGTTCATGCAGTTTGGAATCAACGATCGCGGCACGCCGGCGGACCGGTTCAAGGGGTACTTTGAGACGATGATCAAGGAGGCGCGGGAGAAGGGGGCGATTCCGGTGCTGGTGACGAGCCAGAATTTGAAGCGGCTGGGGCCGGACGGAAAAGGGGTGGAGACGCTGGGGATTTACCCGGGGGCGATGCGCGAGGTGGCGGAGGCGCAGAAGACGCCGTTGATTGATTTGAACCAGATGAGCATGGTGCTGTATGGGGCGATGGGGCCGGAGGGGATCAACCATGCGTTTGTGGATGGGACGCATCACAGCGACTGGGGGGCGTATGAATTGTGCAAGTGCGTGGTGAGTGAGATCCTGCGGCAGAAGATTGGGTTCCAGGGAAGCGTGACGGAAGACTGGAAGGGGTTTGATCCCGCGACGCCGGATCCCTATGCGGGGTTCTCTCTGCCGGCGGATCCGCAGTTGGATCCGGCGCGGCCGGGAGGTCCGGGGCTGGCGAATGGCCAGGGGGCGATGGCGGCAGCGCCTCCGCGGGCGCCGCGCGCGGGCGGACGGGGCGGGGCAGCGAATGCTGCGGCGACACAGGGGGCGACGACGCGGCCGTAGCGCGAGCGGGGGAGGGCGGGCGGGAGCGGGAGAGGGCAGGCTATTTCAGATCGGCGAATCGGGAGACGATGTCGCGGAGGGTCTGGAAGTTAATGGGCTTGGTCATGTGGGTTTCGAAGCCGGCGTCGCGGGAGCGCTGGACGTCTTCCTCCTGGCCGAAGCCGGAGAGGGCGATGCCGCGGATGTTCTGTTGGCGGAGGGAGCGCATGACGTCGATGCCGGAGCCATCGGGCAGGCCGATGTCGGAGATGAGCAGATCGAATTTGCCGTGATGGGCGACCTCGACGGCTTCGCGGACGCTGGTGGCGACGGTGACGGTGCAGCCGAGGGCCTGGAGGAGGCGGGCCATGGCGGCGCGGGTGTCGCTGTGGTCTTCGACGAGCAGGACGCGGAAGCCGGCGAGTTTCTGGGGTTTGGCGGGGGCAGGCGCGGGCTGGGCGCGTTCGATGGGCGGGGTGGTGCCCAGGGCGAGGGTAAAGGTGGCGCCCTTGTCGCGGCCTTCGCTGAAGGCCTGAATGGTGCCATGGTGGAGTTCGATGAGGGAGCGGGCGATGGAGAGGCCCAGGCCCAAGCCGCCGAAGCGGCGCGTGCGTTCGGTCTGTTCGAAGGCATTGAAGAGGCGGGGGAGGAGTTCCGGCTCGATGCCGATGCCGTTGTCACTGATTTCGATGCGGAGCTGCTGGTCGGTGGTGTTGAAGGTGCGGACGGAAATGGTGCCGCCCTCGTTGGTGAATTTGACGGCGTTGGAGAGGAGGTTGAGAAGGATCTGCTGAAGGCGGCCGGCGTCGGCCCAGACGCAATGGTTTTTGGCGCGGAGGCCGACGGCGAGTTCGATGCTTTTCTTGTCGCTCTGGCTCTGGACCATGGAAAGGACGGCGCGGATGGCGTCGTTGGCGTCGACGACTTCGTAGCGGAGCTGCAGCTTGCCGCGGGCGATGCGGGTGAGATCCAGCAGGTCATCGACGAGGCGGGCCTCGGTTTCGACATTGCGGCGGATCATGGAGATGTTGGAGCGGATGGAGGTGGGGAGATCGTCGAGGCTTTCCAGGTAGCTCATTTCGGCGAGCACGGGCGTGAGCGGGGTTCGGAGCTCGTGGGAGAGGATGGACAGGAACTGGTCCTTGGCCTGGTTGGCGAGTTCCGCGGCTTCCTTGGCCTGCTGCAGTTCGCGGTGGAAACGTTTCTGGATGGTGATGTCGCGGGCGATCTTGGAGGCGGCGACGATTTTGCCGTCGGCGTCGCGGATCGGGGAGATGGTGACGGAGACATCGATGAGGCGGCCGTCCTTGGTCATGCGGACGGTTTCGAAGTGGTCGACGCGTTCGCCGCGCTGGATGCGGGAGAGGATGTGGGGTTCTTCGTGCTGGCGGTCGGGGGGGATGATGAGGTTGATGGCTTTGCCGATGACTTCGTCGGCTTTCCAGCCGAAGATGCGTTCGGCGCCGCGGTTCCAGGTGCGGATGATGCCCTGGAGGGTTTTGGAGACGATGGCGTCATCGGAGGATTCGATGATGGCGACGAGGCGAGCGTCGAGAGCGCTGCGGTCGTGGAGGATTTGCTGGAGCTGCTGGTTGTGGCGGCGCAGTTCCTCGAGTTCCGCAAGGAGTTGCGGAGAGGCGAGGGGCGCAGGGTCCCCGGAATGGGCATTCTGGTCCGTCACGCGGGAGGGCTCCGGCGAAGATGCAGCACGGGGTGAGGCCCGAGTTCCTGATAGGTAATTGTAGCGGCGAGGTTGGGGAGAGGCTACGTCCGTTTTGGTGCGTGGGCGGAATGGACGAGTGGAGTTATGGACGCGTGGCTGGGGGTTTGGCGCTGGGATCGCCGGTGGGCGGTGGGGCGTGGTCTTCCTTTGCGGGTGGGCCGAGGATTTCGGTGAAGAGGGGTTTGAGGGCGTCGGCCCAGACCTGGTAGCCCTGGGTGTCGGGGTGGAGGCGGTCGCTGTTCATCATGCCGGGGAGGAGGTGGCCGTCTTTGTCGGCGAGTTTGTCGTTGATGTTGAGGAAGCGGATTTTTTTTCCATCGGCGAGGGCGGCGAGGTTTTCGTTGACCTTGGTGATGGTGGCGTTGGCGTTGGGGTTGTCGTTTCGGGGGAAGATGGCGGTGAGGATGATGACAGCGTCGGGGGCTTTTTGCTGGCAGGTGTCGAGGAGGGCCTTGATGCCGGCGGTGATGTCGGCGACGCGTGCGGGGTCGGCGGGCGGGCCGGAGACGTTGTTGGTGCCGGCGAGGAGGACGATGATTTTGGGGTGGAGGTTGTCGAGTTCGCCGTTGTTCAGGCGCCAGAGGATATTTTCGATGCGGTCGGCGCCCCAGCCGAAGTCGGCGGCGTTCCAGCCGTGGAAGTTCTGGTTCCAGTTGGCGAGGTATTTGGGGTAGTCGGT
>JBEHXY010000295.1:0-5395 GCA_048498455.1 Planctomycetota bacterium
CCAGGGATCGGCGGGGGCGGTGGCGGCGAGGAGGGGCTGGGTGGCGGGCTGGGTGTCGGGTTGCGTGGTTTGGGCGATGGCGAGGGCGGCGAAGGAGAAGAGGAGGAGCGCGGCGAGGGAGCGCGCGGTGGCGGGAGGGCGCGGAAGTGGCGGCATGGGGGTCTCCCGGGAGCAGGGCAAACGGCTGCAAAAGACGTGCGGGGGCATTGTAGCGGGGGGAGCGGGCGAGCCCAAACGGGGGCGTCAGGGAACGGGGATTGTAAGTATGTAATTGCGTGGAAAGGTTGGGGGTGCGTATAGTGGCCGGCGGTGCGGAGGCGAGCGGTCGCGTTGAAGGGGAGCGGTGTCGTGGATTCACCGGAGACAGGTTCGGGCGAGACGACGCTGGCGGCGAGCGCGGAGGCGGCGGCGGGGGCTGCGGGGGAGCAGGAGGGGGTGAAGGGGTGGCTGGGGAGCGGGGAGGAGCCGGGGGCGACGATCGGTCGGTACAAGCTGCTGGAGAAGGTGGGGGAAGGGGGATTCGGGGCGGTGTACGTGGCGGAGCAGAAGGAGCCGGTGCGGCGGCGGGTGGCGCTGAAGATGTTGAAGCTGGGGATGGACACGCGGCAGGTGGTGGCGCGGTTTGAGGCGGAGCGGCAGGCACTGGCGCTGATGGACCATCCGAACATCGCCAAGGTGCTGGACGGGGGAGCGACGGAGAAGGGGCGGCCCTATTTTGTGATGGAGCTGGTGCGGGGGATATGGATCACGCAGTATTGCGATCAGAACAAGGTGCCGCCGCGGAAGCGGCTGGAGCTGTTCGTGCAGGTGTGCCATGCGATTCAGCATGCGCATCAGAAGGGGGTGATTCATCGGGACGTGAAGCCTTCGAACATCCTGGTGACGCTGCATGACGGGGCACCGGTGCCGAAGGTGATTGATTTCGGGATAGCGAAGGCGACGCAGCAGGAGTTGACGGACAAGACGGTGTACACGCAGTTGCAGCAGTTCATCGGGACGCCGGCGTATATGAGCCCGGAGCAGGCGGAGATGAGCGGGCTGGACATCGACACGCGGTCGGACATTTACAGCCTGGGGGTGCTGCTGTACGAGCTGTTGACGGGGCGGACGCCGTTTGAGGGGCGGGAGTCGATGGGGGTGGAGGCGATGCGGAAGGCGATACGGGAGGAGGAGCCGGCGCGGCCATCGACACGGGTGGCGGGGCTGGCGCGGGAGGAGCGATCGAGCACGGCGGCGCGGCGGTCACTGGAGGCGCCGCGGCTGGTTCACGTGCTGCGCGGGGACCTGGACTGGATCGTGATGAAGTGCCTGGAGAAGGATCGGACGCGGCGGTACGAGACGGCGAATGGGCTGGCGGTGGACATTGTGCGGCACTTGAGCGACGAGGCGGTGAGCGCGCGGCCGCCGAGCGCGGGGTACCGGTTTCAGCGGGCGGTGCGGCGGCACCGGGTGGCGTTTGGCGCGGGGGTGGCGGTGTCGGGTGCGCTGGTGCTGGGGATGGTGGGGAGCACGTGGCAGGCGGTGCGTGCGCGGCGTGCGGAGGCGCTGGCGGTGCAATCGCGGGCGGAGTCGGAGAAGCTGTCGAATTTCATGCTGGACGATTTTTACGAGGAGCTGGAGCCGGCGGGGCGGTTTGAGACGGTGGCGCGGATGGCGCGGCAGGTGGTGGCGTATTACGACGGGTTGCCGGCGACGCTGCGGACGAAGGAGACGGAGCGGAACCGGGTGATGGCGGAGGCGCGGCTGGCGTTGTTCACGGCGCGGCAGGGAGAGATCGAGGCGGCGAGTGGTCGGGCGCGGGAGGCAGTGGCGGCGCTGGAAAAGCTGCGCGGGGAGGGGGATTTGAGCGAGCCGACGCTGTATGCGCTGGGGTTGGCGAAGGAAGCGGAGTTTCTGTGCGTGCGGACGTCGGGGGCGGAGGTTCGGGAGTTGATCCAGCGGGGCTCGGAGGCGCTGCGTGGGGCGGCGACATCGGCGGAGGGGTCGCGGCGGGTGAAGCTGGAGTATGCGAACCTGATGAATTATCAAAGTCATAACGAAGCGCCGGCGGAGGGGATGAAGAGCTGCGAGCGGGCGCTGCGGGTGCTGGAGGGGCTGGGGGCGCTGGAGCTGCGGGACCTGAGCGCGGCGTCGGCGTGGGCGGACGTGGCGGATTCCGAGGCGCGGGAGGCGATGGAGATCGGGCGGCTGGAGGAGGCGGAGGCGCTGGAAAAGCAGGTGGAGAAAGTGGCGCAAGGGGTGTTGGCGCAGCGGCCGGGGGATTTGAGGGCGCGGGTGGACCTGTCGTTTTCGCCGGGGCTGCTGTCGGAGATCGCGGCGAGACGGGGGCGAATCGAGGAGGCATTGGCGCTGCAGAACCAGGCGCAGGGCGCGCTGGCGGAATACCTGCGGTTCAATCCGGCGGATTCGGCGGCACGGGACCGGCTGGCGATCGGGGAAATCGACATGGCGGACCTTCTGGCCCGGGAGGGGCGTCTGTCGGCGGCGCTGGAGCGGGCCCGGTCGGGGCTGGAGTCGCTGCGGGCGCGGGGAGGGAACCGGGGTGGGCCGCCGGTGGAGTTGATGTCGTGGTCTGCGATTGCGCGATGGGAGTCGCAGCGGGGGAACCGGGGGGCGTCGGAGGAGGCGTTGCGGCAGGC
Organism: Planctomycetota bacterium; assembly: GCA_048498455.1. Lineage (GTDB taxonomy): Bacteria > Planctomycetota > Phycisphaerae > WQYP01 > WQYP01 > CALCHA01. Next base: position 2,640 of record JBEHXY010000295.1, read on the forward strand.
CACGCTTTTGTTGGAGGGGAAGGAGGGGGTGGCGGTCGAGTTTCTGGCGAGTTCGGAGCGGACGGTCAAGCTGGCGTTTGGCGAGGAGGTGGAGGTGTATGGGCTGGCGATGGAGGCGTTGCCGCGGCTGGATGCGCTGGATGGGGCATCGCGGAGCGAGGACATGAGGCCGCTGCTGGAGTTTGTGCGGCGGGAGACGCTGGAGGCGGCGGCGCGTTCGGCGTTGAGGCTGAAGCATTATGAGGAAGCGGAGAAGGCGGCGCGGCAACTGCTGCGGCTGGCGACGGAGGAGGGAGGCGGGGCGGTGCCCAGTGGATCGAAGGAGTGGGCGGAGGTGCTGCTGGGCGAGGCGGCGCTGGGGCGGGGAGATGCGGCGGGGGCGCGGGCGCTGTTGGGGGAGGCGGTGGGGGTGTATCGGGAGTCGCTATCGCGGGGCGGCACGGATGTGACGGACCGAATTCGATTTGCGCGGGCGCTGTATGGGCAGGCACTGGCACAGGGGGGCGAGGGGACGGGCGCGGCCACGCGGAAGGCGGCGTTGGCGGAGGCGGCCGAGGTGCTGGGAAAGTTGCCGCAGGAGGCGCGCGAGTGCACCCATGCGCGGGAACTGCTGGGGTGGATGGCGTCGGAGAAGGATCGGGATTAGGGTTTGTGGGGCGTTGGAGGGCGCAGGAAGTGCGTGGCGGGGTCGGTATTGTTACGGGAGCGGCGGAAGGTGGAGGGCGGCGGGTTGTGAGGGGAGGCTTAACTGAAGGGGCGTGGCGGGGCGGAAAGGGGCGTTGCGGGTGCCCTGATTTGGTGAGACGGCACGCGGAGGCGTGAACTCCGGATGGTGTGGGGTGGAGGGTGGTTCCACTTCGTGAATGATGGGACAAAGACCCTACCAATCCTCGCTGATTCCGATACAATGATAGGAATCACGACTGCGTATAAGATGAGTGGTACTAAATGACCAGGTTGCTTGACTCGATCAACTCCCCGGCCGACCTCAAAAAGCTTCCGTTGGATCAGCTTCCGCACCTGGCGCAGGAATGCCGCGAGGTGATCATGAACACGGTGGGGGCGAACGGGGGTCACCTGGCGCCGAACCTGGGGACGGTGGAGATCGCGCTGGCGATGAACCTGGTGTTCAACTTTCCGCAGGACCGGTTGTTGTGGGATGTGGGGCACCAGTGCTACACGCACAAGCTGGTGACGGGGCGGTACAAGAATTTTGCGAATTTGCGGAAGAAGGGGGGCATTTCGGGGTTCCCGGAACCGCTGGAATCGCCGTACGACTTCTTTGCGGTGGGGCATGCGGGGACGGCCATTTCCACGGCGGTGGGGATGGCGCGCGGGGATTTGCACAACAAGCAGGACACGAAGGTGGTGGCCCTCGTCGGCGACGCCTCGATCGTGAACGGGCTGGCGTTTGAGGGGCTGAACAACGCGGGGACGCTGAAGCGGCAGATGCTGATCATTCTGAACGACAACTCGATGTCGATCAGCGAACCGCAGGGGGCGTTTGCCAATTACCTGGAGCACCTGCGGGTCACCACGACGTACGACGAAGTGAAGAAGAAGATCCAGCATCTGCTGGAACAGATTCCGTACGGGCAGCAGATTTCGGACATCGGGTACAACATCAAGCAGGGGATCAAGAACACGCTGGCCCCCGGGCATATTTTTGAAGACCTTGGGCTGAAGTATTTTGGTCCCGTTGACGGCCACGACCTGCCGGCCCTCATCGAGAAACTGAACGAGCTCAAGGATCTGAATTCGCCGGCGGTCCTGCACATCAAGACGGTGAAGGGGAAGGGGTATGAGTGGGCGTGCGACGATCCGACGACGTTCCATTCGCCCAAGCCGTTCCGGGTGGAAGGGTGCCGGGTGGTGCTGGAGAAGGGGAGCGGTCGGAGCTGGACGTCGGCGTTTGCGGATGCGACGGTGGCTTTGGCGAAGAAGCACGAGAACATTGTGGGGATCACGGCGGCAATGCCGGACGGGACGGGGATGATCAAGTTGAAGCCGGCGTTTCCGCATCGGTATTTCGATACCGGGATTTGCGAGAGCCATGCGACGGCGATGGCGGCGGGGATGACCAAGGCGGGCCTGCGGCCGATCGTGGCGATTTACTCGACGTTCCTGCAGCGGGCGTTTGACCAGATTTTCCAGGAAGTGTGTTTGCAGGGTCTGCCGGTGATTTTCTGTGCGGACCGTGCGGGTCTCGTCGGCGACGATGGGGCGGTGCACCATGGGTTCTGCGACCTGGCGTTCCTGCGGAGCCAGCCGGGGATTGTGCTGATGGCGCCGTCGGATGAGCCGGAGCTGGTGCGGTGCATGGACCTGGCGGTGGCTTTGGACAAGCCGACGGAGATTCGGTATCCGCGGGACAATGTTCCTCCGGTGCCGCTCGGAGAAGATTCGGCGTGGGGGATCACGAAGACGGGCGGGGTGTCGCGGACGCTGCGTGAGGGGGCGGATGCGACGATTGTGGCGTATGGGTCGCTGGCATGGCAGGCGATGGACGCGGCGAAGCTGCTGGAGGCCGAGGGGCTGCAGGTGGCGGTCGTGGACGCGCGGTTCTGCAAGCCGCTGGACGGGGCGATGCTGGAGAAGGTGTTCGGGAAGGGGGCTCCGGTGATCACGGTGGAGGACCATGCGGCGATCAACGGGTTCGGGACGGCGGTGGTGGAGCATGCGGCGGAGAAGCGGTACGACACGCGGCTGGTGACGCGGCTGGGGTTGCCGGACCGGTTCATCAAGTTTGCGTCGCG
>JBEHXY010000296.1:0-5385 GCA_048498455.1 Planctomycetota bacterium
GAATTAGCCCAATTTCGCCCCTTTTTCCCCACCCGCTGAAAAATTCCTATTTTTCGCTACCACCCGTTCCCTCCCGCGTGCCACAATATATCTACAGGTCCCGACTAAAGGCAGCACCTCCCTCCTTCGCCTTTTCTCACCCCCATCTCTCCGTCGGGACCCGCGGACATGTTGCTGTTGCGTTGACGGAGTCCCCACGTCATGCACGTACTGCAATCCCGCCCAGCCACCGACAACGAACTTGCCGCCATCCACCGCCACGCGCACGCCAATGTCGGTTCCTACCTCTCCGTTACCTTTCTCTTCGGCATCCTTCCCACGCTCATCCTCACCTTCGTCGGCGGTCGCATCGGCGGCATGCTGTCGATCGACCACACCCTCGGCGGCCGCTGCATCGGCGGGCTCCTCGGCGCCACCATTTTCCTCTGGGCCGTCCTCGACCTCCGCCGCTCCGAACGTCGCCACCACCAGGAAGCCATCCTCGATGAAGTCGACCACACCGTCGAGGAAATCACCATCACCAACCCCCGCGTCCTCCAGCTCGCCTCCCAGGGCGACAACGACCCCGTCCTCGCCCTCGATATCGGCGGCAACGAAGTCCTCCTCCTCCAGGGCTCTTGGCTCCACGACCCCCGCACCTACGGCACCCACGACCACGGCGACTCCGATGCCAACGACGGCATCCTCAATGGCCTCCCCCACCCCTTCTCCTTCCCCTCCTCCAGTTTCACCATTACCCGACTCCCCCACTCCGGCGACATCCTCCGCATCGAAGTCCACGGCACCTACATCCGGCCCGCCCAAACCGTCGGAGCCCTCCCCCACACCTACAACTTCCGAGACTCCGAAATTTTCGATGGCTCCCTCGATGACCTCCCCCACGTCCTCGACGAAGCCCACCGCCACAGTTGTCCCGACTACCGCGCCACCGCCCTCCACGCCCCTACCCTCTAACCCCACCAACGCGCCCCACGATCAGCACCGCGACCGTCAGTGCGCGCCGAGGGCCCATGCACCATCCCGCACCCGCCCTCCCCCTACCGGTTTTGTTTTTGAGTTTTGCGTTTTGAGTTTCCCGGCCTCAGCCGCGCGCCCACTTCTCCAACGCCGTCAACGTCGACCGAAAATCCTTCGGCAACTCCGCCACCACCGTCATCTCCGCCCCCGTCACCGGATGCACAAACGTCAACTGGTGCGCATGCAGCGTCAGCCGGTTCATCAGCGGCCGCTCTTCCTGAAATTTCCCCAGCTTGTAATGCCGCTTGAATTCCGAAAGCAGCAACTGCTCCCCGCCGTAGTACGGATCCACCGCCAGCGGATATCCCATCGCCTTCAGGTGCACCCGGATCTGGTGCCGCCGCCCCGTCACGGGATACACCTTCAACAGCGTCACCCCCGCAAACCGCTCCGCCACCACCCACTTCGTCCGCGACTTTTTCGCCTCCAACCCCCGGATCACCATCCGGTTCTTGTTGTGCGGGTCCCCCCCGATCGGCAAATCCGTCGAGCCCGACTCCTGCGTCGGTGTCCCCCGCACCAGCGCCAGGTACTCCTTCATCACCGTGCGATTCCGAAACTGCTCCGCGATCGCCTTCTGCGCCTCCACCCTCTTGGCGAACAAAATCAGCCCCGACGTGTCCGCATCAATCCGATGCACCATCAACGGCTTGCTCTCCCCCCCAAACCCCGCCTCCTTGTCCCCCGCCAGCAGGTCAAACAGATTCTCCGTCCGCCCCCGCCCCGGCAAAACCGCCAGACCCGCCGCCTTGTTCACCGCAACCAGTGACTCATCCTGAAAAACGATGCTGTACAACGAATGCTTCTTCATGCGACGTGCGGCACCGCCACCAGCTTCAACATCCAGTACGCCGCCGGCGCCGCCAGCAGCGGTGAATCCAGGATGTCCAGCACCCCGCCGAACCCCGGCACCCGCCCCGAATCCTTCACCCCCGCGTCCCGTTTCAGCAGCGACTCAAACAAATCCCCCACCTGCCCCACCGCCCCCAGAAACGCGCCCCCCACAAACGCCGGCAGCCAGTGCAACCCCGTCTGCGGAAACAACGCCGCCGCCCCCGCTCCCACCGCCCCCGAAAACACCAGCCCCCCGATGAACCCCTCGATCGTCTTCCCCGGCGACAGCCACGGGATCAGCTTGTGCCGCCCGATCGCATGCCCCGTCGCATACGCACCGATGTCCGCCGACTTCACCACGCACACAATCGCCAGCATCATCCACGCCGAGTGGCTCATGCAGATCGGCAGAAAAAACCCCGGCAGCACCCCCAGGTACACAATCGCTAGGAGCGTCCCTCCCGCATTCGCCATCGCCCCCTCCACCCGATGATTCCGCGAATGCATCACCACCGCCGCCACCAGCGACAGCGCCAGCACCGTCGGCACCAGGTAGTGCGGCTTCACCGTTCGAAACACCCGCCCCATCTTGTACCACGGAGACGCTTCCAGAATCGCCAGTTGCCGCGACCGCTCCTCCCCCCGCGCATCCCGCATCGTCGCCGGCATCGTCGACGCCACCTCCCCCGCCATCGTCCCCGGCTGCGACAACGCCACCTGCCACGTGTACACGTCCCCCGCCACCTGCTCCACCCACGGCCACGCCATGCACAGCAGCGACGCCACCACCGTGATTCGCATCGAGATCGTCACGTTCTCCGACCCCAGCAGCGCCTGCATCTCCCGCAACGCCAGCGGTATCACCAGCAAGCACCCCAGCGCCACAAACGCCCCCGGCGGGCTCGTGTACGCGCGCGTCGGCCACCCGCTGGAACACCACGAATCCAGAAACATGATCCCGAGGAACAACGCCCCGAACAGCAACCCAAAGATGACCCGATACTTCAGCATGCGCCGAGAGTATAGCCGCCCGACGCCCGCGCCGCCCCCCTCACGGAATCACCTTGTTCAGCGGATAGCTGATGATCCCCGTCGCCCCCGCTCGCTTCAGCTTCGGTATCAGATCCCGCTCGCTCTTCTCCTCCACGATCACCTCCACCGCCGCCCAGCTCCCATCCGCCAGCGGCGACACCGTCGGCGATTTCTCCGACGGCAGCAGCTTCAATATCGCCTCCAGCGACGCCCGCGGCGCATTGAGCTTCAACCCCACCTTCTCCCGCGCATTGATCGCCCCCTGCAGCAGCAACGCAATGTTCTCGATCTTCTCCCGCTTCGCCCCGCCCTCCGCCCATACCTTCTTGTTGGCGATCAGCCGCGTCGTCGATGTCATCAGCGTGTCGATGATCCGCAGATTGTTCGCCCGGATCGACGACCCCGTCTCCGTCACATCCACGATCCCGTCCAGCAGCCGCGCCTTCACCTCCGTCGCCCCCCACGAAAACTCGATCTTCACCTTGATCCCCCGCTGCTCAAAATATTTCCGCGTGAACCCCACCAGCTCCGTCGCGATCACCCCCCCATCCAGCTCCTCCGGCTTCGTCACCGGCGATTCGTTCGGCACGCACAGCACCCACTTCGTCGGCCGGCTAGTCGCCTTCGAATACACCAGCTCCAGCACCTCCTGCACGTCCGACCCGTTCTCCTGGATCCAGTCAAACCCCGTCAGCCCTAGGTCGATCACCCCATCCTCCACGTACCGCGACATCTCCTGCGCGCGGAACATCACCACCTCGATCGCCGCATCGTCGATCGTCGGAAAATAACTCCGATCGTTGATCTGCACCTTCCACCCCGCCTTGTTGAACAGATCCACCGTCGAATCCTGCAACGACCCCTTCGGAATCCCCAACCGCAAAACACTCGCCGACGGCTTCAACATCGCATCTCTCTCAAAAAATCAAAACCCAAGCCCCAACCCCCGTCTCTTCGTGACCCTTCACACCTTCGTGCTGAACGTCCGTCGCCTCAATACTCAATCGTCGGAAAATTCGTCGTCGCCGTCTCCACATACCCCGTCTCCACGCTCTTCGCCAGCGTGTCCTGCGCCATCCCCAGCGCCTTCAAAATCGACGCCATGTCGTCCGCCACCTGGATCGGCTTGTTGCTCCGCGATCCCCACGTCGCCTCCGCCGCCGGCTGCTTCGCGTCCTTCGTCTTGATCCCCGTGTGGTAATGCACCGTCGCATCCGGATCCTTCAGCCCATGCCCCGTCAGCACGCACGCCACCCGCTCGTTCCGCCCGATCACCCCGCGCTCCAGCAACTGCTGCAGCCCCGCGATCGTCGCCGCGCTCGCCGGCTCGCACCCAAACCCATACCGCCCCACCAGCGCCTTCGCCTCCAGTATCGCCTCGTCCGTCACCTCCGCCACCACCCCCTTCATCACGTCCAGCGCCCGCAGCGCCTTCGTCAGATTCACCGGCCGCGAAATCTCGATCGCGCTCGCCACCGTGTGCGGATGATAATTCGCCTCGTCCATCCCCGCGTAAAGCCCCCGCACCTTCGCCATGTCCGGCCGCCCGCCGTTCCACGTCAGCCCCAGCGAGTTCACCGCCGTGTGCAGCGTGTTCGCCCCATGCGCGTTGATGATCGCCAGCCGCGGCGCCCGCTTGATCAGCCCCAGCTCCAGCAATTCCTCAAACGCCTTCCCGAACGCCGAGCAATTCCCCAGGTTCCCGCCCGGCACGATGATCCAGTCCGGCACGTCCCAGTTCAGCCCCTCCAGAATCCGATACATGATCGTCTTCTGCCCCTCCAGCCGGAACGGGTTCACCGAGTTCATCAAATACAAACCCAGCTGCGCGCTCACATCCCGCACCCGCCGCAAGCACGCATCAAAATCCCCCTCGATCTGCAGCGTCAACGCCCCGTAATCCAGCGCCTGCGACAATTTCCCGAACGCGATCTTCCCCGTCCCGATGAACACGATCCCTTGGAACCCATTCTGCGCCGCATACAGCGCCAACGACGCCGACGTGTTCCCCGTCGACGCGCACGCCACCTTCCGCGCCCCCACCAGCCGTGCATGCGTGAACGCCGCCGTCATCCCATTGTCCTTGAAACTCCCCGACGGGTTCATCCCCTCATACTGCAGATACAATTGCCCTGGCCACATCCGCAGCTGGTTCCCCAGGCACGTCGCGTTCTGCAGAAACGTCTGCCCCTCCCCGATCGTGCACACCATCGCGTCCGCCGCAAACGGCAGCAGATCCCGGAACCGCCACACCCCCGAGTGATCCAGTGGAAAACGCCGGTTCTGCCACCGCCGCTCAAAATCCTTCAGCGACTTCGGCAGCTCCGCCTTGTCCCACTCATACCGGATGTCCAGCAGCTCCCCGCATTTGGCGCAGCTCGTAAGCGTCTGGGTGACATCGAAAGTCGCGCCGCATCCCGCGTTCGCGCACTGCTGATAAGCGATGGTTTTCATAGACCCGTGATTGTAACGGCCCCGCCCACATCCCAGCAATCCGCCCGA
>JBEHXY010000297.1:0-5384 GCA_048498455.1 Planctomycetota bacterium
TTCACCCGCCCCTTCACCCGAACAACCCCGCCCCCTCCAACGCCAGCATCCGCTGCTTCACCGCCACCCCGCCCGGCGCCGAAAACCCCGTCATCTTCCCACCCGCGCCAATCACCCGATGACACGGCACCAGCACCGGCCACGGATTCGATCCCAACGCCGCGCCCACCGCCCGACTCGCCTGCGGCTTCCCAAGCTTCCGCGCAATCTCCCCGTACGTCCGCTTCTCTCCCGCCGGTATCTTCGCCGTCGCCTCCAGCACCTGCCGCTGGAACGGCGTCACCGCCGACCAATCCAGCCGCGGACGCCAGTACGTCCAGTGGTCCACAAACTCCGGCATCGTCCGGTCACGCAGCGAGGACGCATAGTACTGCTGCAGATACCTCACCAGCTCCGGAAACCACTCCGGAACCACCTCCGGATGAAACGTCCCATGCCCATCCCCGAGCACCTCGCAGCACCCCGCATACTGGTGCAGCAATTGCGAGCGAATCTCCTGACACGTCAACCCCGGCGTCACGATCCGCGACAATAACGCCGATGAGGGCTTTTGCGAAAAGGTCTCCCGCCGGCCGGCATCGTCTGGAGGAACCACCCACACCGCCGCCGACAGCCCCCACGCCGTCGGCACCAACGCCATCAGGTGCTCGCATCGACCCCCAGGTCGCGCCAATGCCCCTGGAGAACCACCAGTCGCCAATGTCGTGGGATTCTGGAGATGATCTGCAACGAGCATGGCAAATCCTCGTTAATCAGCTGTCGCTCGAATTCCGCCTGTCCCGATAGTATACGGAAGTCCGTCTTGGTTGATCGAGCGGAAAACGCGGTTTTTGTGGCTTTTCTTCGCTTTTGTGGGTAGTTGAACTCAGCCAGCGGCCCCTCGCCTCCGTCTCGCCGCACCGCGCTTTGTTGTTGGGAGCAGTCGTCCATGTGGAACATTCAACTTAGTACTTCGCAAAAACTTCAGATCGGCTTCGTCTGCCTCGTCCTCGGTATCGCCGGCTACCAGCTCTACTCCGGAATGCACGCTGCCCCTGACAGCAACGTCGCCTCCTGGGTCGAACCCCGCCGCGTCGCCACCGACCCCACCAAACCCATCAGCGCCCAGAATCCCGTCGATCCCAAAAAATCCGGCACCGCCACCCTCTTCAACTGCTACGACGGCAAACTCGAAATCGTCGAATATCCCCCCGACTCCACCCTCGGCATCCAGATCCGCTTCGAGCCCGATAAACGCCGCACAGCCTTCCAACTCTACAAAGATCCCCTCGCCACCATCACCGGCATGAAGGACACCTACAAACGCGCCCTCACCATGGCCGCCTACAGCGCCGCCCTCAACCGCCCCCTCGGCATTCTCTCCGCCGCCGCCCTCACCAAGGACCAGCTCGCCGCTGAAAAATCCGCCCGCGACCTCATGCTCAACGAAATCGTCATGTTCGACCAGCAGGCCCGCGGCGGAACCATCGCCCCCAACCTCCACAAAGAACTCGTCGCCGCCCTCGACGTCTTCCGCAAAACCCCCGGCGATGCTCTCAAGGACAAAACCAAGGGCGCCGCCGCCCGAAAGGTCATCACCGCCGCACTCGCCTACATGGCCGCCGTCCAGGACAAACGCATGGGCGCCATCAACAAATACGTCGCCGCCGTCGACAAGGTCGTCCAGAACGACCAGAAACCCAAGATCGTCACCGCCGCCCAGACCCTCGCCAAACGCTTCCAGAACGGCACCAACATCGCCCCCGTCGTCTCCGCCGCCGCCCTCGCTAAATCCTGACCCCCCCGCGCCCTGACGACCTACTTCCCCTGCAGCACCGCCGGCACCAGGTGCTCATCCAGGCTCGCCCCCCCATGCGTCGGCAAATACCGCAGCCACGTCGAACACACCAGCAGCACCCCCGCCAGCAAAAGCAAAACCCCAAAAAACGCCTTACCCTTGGCCCGAATCGGCGCAAACGTCTTCGTCCGCCCCGCCAGCGCCGACGCCAGGAAAAAAATCCCGAACGCCGCCAGCACCTTGAACCCAAACAACATGTGATACAGCCGCTTGTCCTCCGGACCAAAATCCTTCCACCGCGCGCTCACCAGCACCCCGTTCACCCGCGTCGGCACAAGGAAACTGTACAACCCCGTCACCAGAAACAGCGTGATCACCACGTACACCACCACCCGCCACCGCGCGTTGATCGCCTCCCGCAACTTCCCCTGCGCCTCCCCATCCAACACCCGCTCCGCCGCCGGCATCAACCCGAACCGCACAAAAAACGGCCCCCCGATCATCACCATCGCACACGCAATATGCACCCACCGCATCACATAAACCAAAACCAATTCCGCCGGCATAAATCTCCCTCAAATAATCCCACCCCCTCCCTCCGTCCTTCGTGACCCTTCGTGTCTTCGTGTTTACGTCATCGCCGTCGCCGTCGCCGTCGAACTACTCCACAAACTCCACCGGCGTACACTTCGGCACCATCCCCACCGCCGCCCCCTCATCCAGCAACCGGTTCACCGCCGCCCGCCCCTTCTCCCCATACTCCAGCGTCCAGTGATTCACATACATGCCCACAAACTCATCCGCCAGCTCCACGTTCATGTCCCGCGCATACTGCAACGCATGCTTCACCGCCTCCGACCGATGCGCCAGCGAAAACGCAATCGACTCCTTCAACTTCCGCGTCACCCCCACCACATGCTCCACCCCCAGGTCCCGCCGCACCACGTTCCCCCCCAAAGGCAGCGGCAACCCCGTCCGCTCCATCCACCACTTCCCCAGATCCAGGCAACACACCAGCCCCTGGTTCTGATACGTCAACTGCCCCTCATGAATAATCAGCCCCGCATCCGCATGCCCCGCCTGCACATAATCCAGAATCTCATCAAACGGCTTCACCACGTTCCGAAATCCCTTCCCCAGCGCGATCGACGCCGTCAAAAACGCCGTCGTCATCGTCCCCGGAATCGCAATCCGCTTCCCCTTCAACTCCTCGATCGAATACGGCTTCTTCGCCACGATCATCGGCCCGTAATTCTCACCCATCGAACACCCGCACCCCATCAACGCATACTGCTTCGCCACGTACGGATACGCATGCAGCGAAATCGCCGACACCTCCAGCTCCCCCTTCATCGCCCGCTCATTGAGCGTCTGAATGTCCTGCAGAATGTGCGTGAACTCATACGGCCCCGGGTCCATCTTCCCCGTCGCCAACCCATAAAACATGAAGGCATCATCCGGATCCGGCGAATGCCCCAACTGAATCTTCACCTTCCCCCCAACCCCCGCAACGCTCGTCTGACTCATCACACCACATCCCGCAAAGTTTCAAAGACTTCTGAAAGATTGCGTAAGTATACCCCCCGCCAACCCCGGCGGCTACCGCCGCCATCCGCGCCCCCTCAAAAACCGGGTGCCATGCTTCTGACCCCAATCTCGCGCCCCAGAAGCATGCCACATATGCGCTCCTCAACACCTTGCAAAGGTACCAATACCTGAGTTTCGCGTTTCGCGTTTCATGTTTCGCGTTTCCCTCAATAATCCCTCCGCACAAACAACCACCCCGCCAATCCCATCACCACCACCTCAAACGCCAGCGACGTCCCCACCACCCACCACACCGACCGATCCCGCGTCGGGTCGATCCACGACGCCATCCGCTGCTCCTGCCGCTGCCGACGCCGCGCCGCCATCGCATCTTCCGCCTCCTCCGGCGCCGGCTCCTCATGCCGCGACGCCTCCTGCAGATCTTTGTCCGTAAACAGCACCCGATCCAGAATCGCCGTCGTCTCCCGCGTCTTGGGCAAAAACGTCTTGATGATCACCACCACCCGGTCCACCGTGTAAATCGCCGGCGGCACCTCATACATGTCCCGCTCCTGCACCAGCAGATCCCGCGTCCCCACCAGGTCCCCACGCCGCGGCAGGCGCGCCCCCATCCCCATCGGCCCGACAAACACGTCCGGCGGTCCCTCCTCCACCCGCGCCTCCGACGTCGCCGGCGCGCTCCCCGTCCCCAACGTCCCCGCTCCCACCGTTCCAGCTTCCTGCGTCCCCGCCCCCTGCGTCCCCGCTGCCTGCGTCGCCGCGATCCGCCGGTTCAATATCTCGATCCGCTCCCCCAAATCCTCGTGCATCGAATTCATCGAGTTGATCTGCCGCACCAGCACCACATCCACCCGGTCCACCGCCCATATCCCAAACCACGCCAGCAACGTCAGCATCAACGCCGCCACCGTCGACCGCGTCAACACCCCCAGCAGCACGCAAATCGCATACAGATACGAGAAAAACAGCACGATCACCGGGATCGCCACGAACAATCCCGGCTGCCACAACCCCGCCCGAATCCCCAGCAGGAAAAAACTCACCACCGCAAAAATCGTCACCTGCAGCAGCACGAACAGCAGCCCCGCCGCATACTTCGTTACGAACAGCCGCCACCGCGAGATCGGCCGCGACAAATACAAATCCACGCTCCCCGCCGACAGGAAATCCGGAAAAATCCCCGCCGTCGATATCAGCGCCAACAGCGCCGCCAGCCACGTGAACCACAACCCCACCACCACGTAACTGAACACCGTCTTGTAAATGAACGACCCGATCGGCCCCGTCCCCGGCACCGTGTACCACAGCACCGAAAATCCGCCGCTGTTCACCCCCAAACAACCGAATGCCGCCAGCACCAGCACCGTCAGCCCCAGCACCACCCAGAACATCTTCTTCGCATTCAATTCCCGATACGCATCCAGAAACAGCGCACCCGTCTGTGTCCAAATCACCGCGCACCCCCCTTCACCACCGCACCCGCATTGTGCCCGCCCCCAACCCCGCCCACCGCCTCCACAAACAAATCCTCCAGCGACGGCCGCATCTGCTGCATCCGCCGAATCGCCACCCCCTCCGCCCGCAACCCGTCAATCACCACCTGCGCCGCCTCCACATCCGTCGACTCAATCCGCACCACCGCCCCCGCCGCCTCCACCTTCAACCCGTTCCCCAGCACCCCTTTCACCAGACCATCCGCCCCCGGCGGCGCTCCCCACTTCGCCCCCAGCCGCCCCTCCATCACCCCGCGCACCTTCCCCGCCGCACCCTCCACCACCTCCATCTCAAAAAACTGCCGCCCGATCGTCAGCTCGTTCAGCGTCCCCTGGCTCACCACCCGCCCGCCCACCAATATCGCCACCCGGTCCGAAATCAGCTCCAGCTCCGACAGCAAATGCGAATTCACAAACACCGTCCGCCCCTCCCCCTTCATCTTCTCCAGCACCTCCCGAATTTCCCGCCGCCCCACCGGGTCCACCCCATCCGTCGGCTCATCCAGAATCACCAGCTCCGGATCATTCACCAGCGCCGCCGCCACCCCCACCCGCTGCATCATCCC
>JBEHXY010000298.1:0-5341 GCA_048498455.1 Planctomycetota bacterium
CCCTACCGCCGCCCGCTGATCGTGATGTCGCCCAAGAGCATGCTCCGCAACCCGCTCTGCGTCTCCACGCTCGACGAGTTCAGCAGCAGCGCCGGCTTCCAGGACTGGATCGACGAAATCGACACCCTCGACAAATCCAAGGTCCGGCGCGTGCTTATCTGCTCCGGCAAGGTTTACTACGACCTGCTGGATGAACGCCGCAAGCGCAACATCAACGACATCGCCATCATCCGCCTCGAGCAGATTTATCCGTTCAATGCCGAGCGCCTGACCGACATCTCCCGCGCCTTCCCGCGCGATGTCGAAATCGCCTGGGTCCAGGAAGAACCCCGCAACAACGGCGTTTATCCCTTCATCGGCGCCAAGCTGCACTACCACTGGATCGGCATGAAAAAGCTTTACTACATCGGCCGCAAGCCCTCCGCTTCGCCCGCCGCCGGCAGCCACGAGCAGCATGTCCACGAGCAGAAGGACATCATCTCGCGGGCACTGGGCGCTTCGCTCTCCTCCCGCGAGGTCCGCGAGGGGCGCCCTTTCGACCAAAAGACTGATGGCCAGGATCCCAAGCGCGCCGCCAGTCAGAACGTCGAAGTCGCCGTCTCCAAGGAAGGCAAATAACCCGGCGTCTGGCTCCTGACTTCTCTCTCCTGAATTCTCAAGGAATCCGCATGTCCCTTCTCCCCCTCACCGTCCCCTCGCTCGGCGAATCCGTCAGCGAAGCCACCATCGCCAAGTGGACCAAGTCCGACGGCGATTATGTCACCGCCAACGATGTCGTCGTCGAGCTGGAGACCGACAAGGCCAACGTGGAAATACCCGCCCCCGGCGCCGGCGTCCTGAAGTCCTCCCGCAAGAAGGGTGACACCGTGGCCGTCGGCGATGTGATCGCGCAGATCGACACCGCCGCCAAGGCCGGACAGCCCGCCGCCGCGGCTCCCGCGACCGCCGCTCCCGCCGCCTCCGCCGGCAAGTCCGAACCAGCCGCCGGCAACTCCGTCGACCTCCGCTCCTTCCCCCTCGATGATCTCTCCCCCGCCGTCCGCACCCTCGTGCTGGAAAACAAGCTCACCACCGCCCAGATCCCCGCCACCGGCCCCGGCGGGCGGCTCACCAAGGAAGACGTGCTCGCCTACCTCGAGAAGTCTCCCGCGTTCGGTTCCGCCGACTCCGCCGCCGCCGCCACCTCGGCCCGCCAGCAGTCGCCCAACGGCTTCATCTCCAGCCCCGGCACCACCAACGTCCCCAACCGTCCCGGCAAGTCCGACCAGGCCGCGCCGGCTTCCCTTGGCCAGCCCTCCCGCACCCTCGCCGCCGACGAAGAACGCGAGGAAATGCCCAAGCTGCGCCAGACCATCGCCCGTCGCCTCGTCGAGGCCCAGCACACCACCGCCTCGCTCACCACCTTCAACGAAGTCGACATGACCGCCGTCATGGCCCTCCGCGACAAGTACAAAGAAGGCTTCGAAAAGGCCAATGGCATCGGCCTGGGATTCATGTCCTTCTTCGCCAAGGCCGTCATCTTCGCCCTCCGCGCCGTCCCCCAGGTCAATTACTCCATCGACGGCAACACCCTCATCAAACGCAAAAACGTCCACCTCGGCGTCGCCGTCTCCACCGAAAAAGGCCTCATGGTCCCGGTCGTCAAAAACGCCCAGGACCTCTCGATGGCGCAGATCGAATCCGAAATCAAACGCCTCGCCATCAAGGCCCGCGATGGCAAAATCACCGTCGATGACATGACCGGCGGCACCTTCACCATCACCAACGGCGGCGTCTTCGGCTCCCTCCTCTCCACCCCCATCCTCAACCCCCCGCAATCCGGCATTCTCGGCATGCACAAAATCGAAAAACGCGCCGTCGTCATCACCGAAGGCGGCAAAGACACCATCGCCATCCGCCCCATGATGTACCTCGCCCTCACCTACGACCACCGCATCGTCGACGGCAAGCAGTCCGTCACCTTCCTGGTCAAGGTGAAAGAGGCCCTCGAAGACCCCGCCCGCATCGTCCTGGGCGTGTAACAACCCGCCACCACCCCCCGAAAAACCCCAAAGCTCAGGGATCGCAATCCCTGGGCTTTTTTCATTCCCTCACCGCTCCACTGTCGCTCTCCCGTGTGTTCAACACCACCTTTCCCACCACTTCGCCCACCATCAGGAGTTGGTCCGAGCCATCTTTCCGCTCCACGTGCAGCAACCCATCCACCGGCCCCCGCCGCGTCACCGTGCGAGCATCGCCACCTCCCCCTGCTGAAACACCACGAGGTCGCCGGGCTCAAAGGTGCTGGCCAGTCGATAGACCAGGATCCGGCTGCCGCGCGGAATCACTGGACTGAAATTCGCCGTGGGCGCGCGATAGGGCGTCAGCACAGGCACCTTCCCGCCCCCCGCACTCGCCATCGTCTCCAGGGCTGTCCGCAGCTCCGTCGCCGTCGCATACCGACGCTCCGGCATCCGCTCCAGCGCCTTGAGCACGATCTCGTCCAGACGCACATCCACCTGCACCTTCGCCGACGGTGGCAGCCACTTCGACCGATCCGCCGGCGGCACCTCCCCGGTCAGCAACTGGTAAAACACCACCCCCAGCGCATAGATATCGCCCGGTGGTCCGCCCCCGCCGGATCGCGCGACTGCTCCGGCGGCATGTATGCCGGCGTGCCCGCGACTCCTAACTCCGCTCCCGCCGCCGCGCCCGCCAGCTTCGCCAGCCCGAAGTCCGCTCTCATCCCTTACCAAAGAAAAATTCGGCGCACCTTACAGGCACTTCAGCAGATAGCGGATTTCTTCATCAATTTCGGCGGCATCCGGTACCGTCTGGGCGATTTCCTCCCGCAGAAACTCCCGGTAGCGCCGCCGCAGGCGGTGTGCCGCCACCGTCACCGCGTTGGCCTCCATGTGCAGTTCCTTCGCCAGCTCCCCATGCGTCGCCGTCGCCCCGCCCGTAAGCGCCCCCTTCAACCCCTCAAACAGCGCCTCGTTCCCGCTCGCGCGGTAGTGCTCCCGCGGCCGCAGCAGCACCCGGTCCAGCACCGCCCACGCCCATCGCTGCTCAAAAAGCCGCTCCGCCGTCATCTCGTGCGCCGGCTCGAGCGCATAGCGCGCCTCGGCGTCCAGCCCGTCCAGCGTGAAGGTCTGCACCCCCCCACCGCGCCGCTGGGCGCTTTGCCGGTCATACTCGTTGTGCAGAAAATGCTGCAGCGACGCCAGCAGGAACGATCGAAACCGCCCTTTCTCCCGGTCCGCCGCGCCCAGGGCATTCTTTTCGAGGAGCCGCGTGAAAAACGCCTGCGTCAGGTCTTCCGCCCCCGCGGCATCCACCCCTCGCCGCCACAGGTACGCGTACATCGGAAACCAGTAGGCGGCGGCAAGCTCCGACAGTGCACGCCGCGAATCCGCATCCACAGGACCGCCCGGGGCCAGGACCAGCGTCCAGCGCGTGGGCGCGAAGCGGGCGTCAGAAGTCCCGGGCATCCGGAACTCCAGGATGTTCGACAGCAATCAGGAAAATCAGGGGTTCGGGGCGAGCGAGCGGCGGCGGGTTTCCAGCAGCTGTTTCAGCTTCCGCAGGGCCCGCGATTCCAGCTGCCGCACCCGCGCCTTCGTGATCCCCATCTTCGAGGATATTTCCGAAAGCGACAGCGCCGGCGATTTTTCGTCCAGGCCGTAATGGTGGGTCAGCAGCTCGCGTTCGCGCGTCGGCAATTCGTCGATCACCGTTCGCAGGTCCGACTGCAGCGCCGCCGCGTCCAGCTTGTCCGCCGGGTGCGGCGCGTCCGATGGCGTGCCCAGCGTCGAGAGAAGTTCATCCTGCCCCGTCAGAAGCGAGCTGTCGCGCCGCGTCAGGCCGTCGGCACGATCGCGGGCAAAGTTCTTCATGATCGAATAGGAGGCGTACGTCGAAAAACGCGCGTGCGCCCGCGCCGGCGTCGTCGCATCCGTCGGCGTGTTCCCCGAACGCGCGAAATCGTACTTCTCCGCCGCCCGCATCAGCCACACCCCTGCATCCGACACCAGCTCGATCAGCGGCCGGTCCGGACGCTGGTGCTTCCGCGCCACATGCACCGCCACCCGCAGGTTCGACTGCACGATCTGGTTCTTGATCTCGTTCGCCTGCGCCAGCAGCGCCTCGATCTCCGCCAGCGCCGCCGGCGCCGCCGTCTCCGGCTCCAGCGCCGCCTGCAGCTTCGCCGCCTTCGCCTTGAGATAATTCATCCGCCGGAACGCGTCCGTCTCAATTTCGTGCGGCATCACCGGCTGGCGGAAAATGTCCTGCAGGAACGCCGGCAAATCCCGCGGCGTCCGCGCCATGTACACGTCTTTCGCCGACGCATTCGTCCCTGAAAGCACCGTCGCCTGCGCCCGTGCCACCGCTTCCGCCGGCAGCAACGTCAGGATGATCTGGTCCGCATCCGGATGATCGAACAGCGCGTTGGCGACGAAATCGATTGGCGACGATTTCAGCCGCGCCGCACGCTCCTGCGTCACCACCCGGAAAATCGACGTCTTCGTCCGGCAGAACCGCTGCGCAATGCAGTCCACCGGCGTCCCGTTGTCGAACGACGAAATGATCGCCGTCCGATCCACGGGCCGCAGCGTTTCGTCGCCGCCATCCGGGAAAATCGCCGCCTCCGGATGTTCCTTGTCGTGGTTGCGAATGGTGTAGCGCACCGTCTCCGGCGAGCGGTTCAGCTTCCGCGCGATCCGCCGCGAGATGTCCTTGATGCAGCACTGGCAATGCGCCGCCAGCCGCCGCGCCATCCGCAGGATCTGCGTCTTCTCTTCTTCCGAAAGCTGCTTGAAGGTGGCCGAACGCGCCACCCGTTCCTTGTTCTCCGCCGCGAAATGGCCCACCGCCGATTCCGCAAACCCCAGCCGCCGCCGGCCATCCGGATACAGGTACCGCATCGCGATCAAACCCTGCTTCCGCCACCGCTGGATCGTCTTGGACGACACGGAAAATTTCTTTGTGACCTCTTCCAGCAGCAGGATTCCCCCAGCCCCCGGCCCGCACTCCGCCAGCGCTTCCTCAATCGTGATCGAGAGCGTGTCGGAAAGGAATTCGATTAGGGTGGAAAGATCGGCACGGAGCACCTTGCCCGGCGTGGTGTGATCCGAATGGGACCGCGGATTGAACCCCGTGATCCGGAAATGCACGAAATCCCACGGATAGGTTTTGCCAGGATCAATCGCCCGCAGAAGCTCCGTCGCGGCGCGCAACTGCTCGCGCCGTTTGTCGGCCGGCGAGTAGGTGAGCTGCGACGCCAGCTCCAGAAGTTTGTCATCGCGCCAGGTAGGCATGGGCCGCCGGTGCAAGGAGAGGGACTGCCTAAAGTATAGCCGGA
>JBEHXY010000299.1:0-5335 GCA_048498455.1 Planctomycetota bacterium
TCGCCGCCGAGGGCGGGGTCGAAGATGCCGACGTGGAAGATGCGTTCGACGGCGACCAGGGCGAGGGTGATGGCGAGGACCGGTGTGGCGAGGACGAGGATGATGGAGGTGGCGTAGTTGGACCAGACGAAGAGGGGGAGGCGGAACCAGGTGAGACCGGGGGCGCGCATGGTGTGGGTGGTGACGATGAAGTTGAGGCCGGTGAGAATGGAGGAGAAGCCGGTGATGAACACGCCGGTGACGACGAGGATGACGTGGGAGTTGGAGAAGCCGGTGGAGAGGGGCGTGTAGAAGGTCCAGCCGGTGTCGACGCCGCCGAGGATGAGGGCGGTGAGGGTGAACATGCCACCGATCATGAAGAGGTACCAGGAGAGGAGGTTGAGCTTGGGGAAGGCGAGGTCTCGGGCGCCAAGCATGAGGGGGAGGACGAAGTTGCCGATGACCGAGGGGATGGAGGGGATGAGGAAGAACCAGACCATGATCACGCCGTGGAGGGTGAACATGCGGTTGTAGGTGTCGGCCTTGAGGAGGTCGCCTTCGGGGGTGGCGAGATCGAGGCGGATGAGGGTGGCGGCGGCGCCGCCGAGGAAGAAGAAGAAGGTGATGGCGGCCATGTAGAGCAGGCCGATGCGTTTGTGGTCGGTGGTGAGGAGCCAGGAGCGCACGGAGAAGCCGTCCTCGAGATAGTTGGGGGCGACCTCGAGCGGGAGGGGATCGGTGGGTGAGGGGGCGATGAGGGTCATGGCTGGCCTCCGTTCTGGGGGAGCGAGGTGGCCGGTGGCGTGGCGGCGCCATGGAGGGACTTGATGTAGGCGAGGAGCTGGAGGAGTTGTTCCTCGGAGAGCTGGCCCTGGTAGCTGGGCATGATGGGGGGGAAGCCTTTGACGATTCGGGCACGGGAATTGAGGATGGATTCGCGGAGGTAGTTGTCGTCGGCGGTGAGGGTTTCGCCGTCGTCCATGACCTGCTCGCGGTTGTAGATACCGGCGAGGGAGGGGGCGGTCTGGCCGTGGCAGGAGATGCAGCCATACTGGACGAAGAGGCGTGCGCCGGCATTTTCGGGGCGGTCGTCGAGCGGCGCGTTGGCGACCCATTTTTCGTAATCGCCGGGCTCCATCACGACGACGCGGCCGATCATGCCGGCGTGGGAGGTGCCGCAATATTCGGCGCAGAAAAGGTGGTATTCGCCGAGGACGGTGGGGGTGAACCACTCGGTGGAATAGCGGCCGGGGAGGACATCCTGCTTAACGCGGAATTCGGGGATGAAGAAGGAGTGGATGACGTCCTGGGAGGTCATGACGAGCTTGATGGGACGGCCGATGGGAACGTGGAGCTCGTCGATTTCCTTGCGCCCGGAGGGGTGCTGGATTTTCCACATCCACTGTTTGCCGATGACCTGGATCTCCAGGGCGTTGGCGGGCGGGCGGGACATGCGGACGTAGAGGTCGGCGGCCCAGACGAAGATCACGAGGGAGATGCAGGAGGGGATGATGATCCAGGTCCATTCGAGCCAGCGGTGATTGCCGGTGTTGGCGCCGACATCGCGGGGGTCGCGGCGGCGGTACTTGACGACGAACACGAGGATCATGCCGGCGATCAGGAGCGTGAAGAAAGCGGTGATGGTGACCAGGAAAAGGAAGAGGGCGTCGACGTGACCGGCCATCTCCGAAGCGCGCTGGGGAACGAGGCGGAAAGTGTTATCCATAGGGCATGCCTCCCCCCCCTGCCGGCGCGGGCTTGGCGGCGGGAGGCAGCTTGGCGAGCAGCGCGCGGGTGCGTTGCTTGTCGAGGTGGAACAGGTAAGCGAGGGCGCCGCCGATGGTGAGGACGGTGAGGGCGGCGAAGATTTTGAGGATGTTGGTGATGGCCAGGGAGTAGCGGCCGGTGGAGGGATCGTAGTGGTAGCAGAAGAGCAGGAGGGTGTCGGTGAGGGAGCCGATTTTGCCCTGTCCGGCGTCGAGGAGGGCGAGGCGGACGTCGAGCATTTCGTAATGGACGCCGAAGAAGTAGCGCGAGATGGCAGCATCGGGGGAGAGGATGGTGATGCCGGCGGGGTGATAGAACTGCTTGGATTGCTCATCCCACTTGTAGTGGAAGCCGACGGCGCGGGTGAGTCGGGTGATGTTGGCCTGGTCGCCGGTCAGGAAGTGCCAGTTGTCGGCGGTGAGCGGGGCCTCGAGGGGGAAGCCCTTGGTGTGGTTGTAGGTGTGGACGTACTCGGCTTTTTTGGCGCGGGCGAGGGAGGAGGTTTCGCGGGGATCGAAGGAGACGGTCCAGACGTCGTAGTCTTTGCCGAGGGTGAGGGGCATGGTGGAAAGGGTGGAGAGGGTATCGTTGAGGACGACGGTGCAGAGGGAGGGGCAGCCGAAGTAGACGAGGACGAGGACGACGGGGCGGCCGGTGTGAAGCTGGCCGAGGGTGATGGGTTTGCCGGTTTCGTCGTTGAGGGTGATGTCGTCGGCGATTTTCTGGCCGAGCTTCTGCTCGATGGTGACATCCTGAAGGATGGAGGGCTTGGCGCTGGAGGCGGCCTGCGGATCGGCGAGCGCGGGCAGGGCGAGGGCTGCCAGGAGCAGGAGGGCGGAGAGGAGGAGCGGGAGGGTGCGGGTCATGTGCGGTTCTCCACGGTGGCGGGGCGGTCGGAGTCGCGGATTTTCCAGGGCTGAGTGGCGGGGGCGGTGGCGGGCTCGTTGAGATTGCCGCGCTGGAGGAGCAGTTGCATGGCCTGGTCGATGGGGATGTGGCGGTGGGCGGGGTCGTTGGGAAGCGGTCCGGCGGTGTGAAGGGTCTGGAGGTCGGCATTGCGGAGGAGGGGGAGGTCCTGCCAGGGGAGCGCGGGGTGGGCAATGCTGGGCTGGAGGGGCTGGGGAAGAGTGGTCGGGCGTTCGAGGCCCAGGGGAAAGGCGGGGGCCTCGGTGCGCTGCTGGCGGCGGACGCTGTAGCCAAGAAGGAAGTAGACGGCGACGTGGATGACGATGGCCGCGGGGATGAAGAGAAGGAAGAGGAACTTGAGGATGCCGCGCGTGTTGATGCCGGCGAGGGCGTGGCCTTGTTCGATGGAGGCATCGAAGGTGCGGGGTTGTTCAGGCATGGGCGGCCTCCTCGTGGTGGAGGTCGTCCTGGGCGGCTTCGGCGTCGAGAGCGCCGGCCGCGGAGGCGAGGCGTTCGGGGAGGAGGACGAAGAAGAGCGCGAGCCAGACCCCCCCTACCGCAAGGAGGGCGACGGGGTCGAGCCAGGAGAACTTGAAGACGGGGCCGGCGTGATCGCCGGAGGGGGCGACGAGCCAGTAGACATCGAGGATGTGGGCGAAGAAGAGCAGGGCGGCGGTGGCGGTGAGCGCGGGGATGTAGCGCTTGGTGGCGCGGAAGAGGAGGATGAAGAAGGGGACGAAGAAGTGGACCGTGACGAGGGCGAGTCCGAACCAGCGCCAGGGGGAGGGCTGGCCGAGGCCGCGCTGGAGGTAGTACTTGTTGTCTTCGCCGGTGTTTCCCATCCAGATGACGAGGAGCTGCATGAAGGAGACGTAGGCCCAGAGGATGACGAGGGTGAGCAGGATGTTGCCGAGGTCGTTGAGGACGCCCTTGCGAGTGGAGCGCTGGAGGGGCGAGGGGTGGTTGGGGCGGGGGCCGAGGGCGGCGAGGATGAGGACGGCGAAGGCGGCGGCGGAGAGGGTTTGGCCGATGGTGATGACGAAGCCGAAGGCGGTGGAGTAAAACTCGATATCGCGGGACATGATCCAGTCGGTGGCGGCGTGGGTCATGGTGAGAAGGTAGAGGATGAGGCCGGCGGCGGACCAGCCGCGGAGCGA
The DNA here is from genome assembly GCA_048498455.1 of Planctomycetota bacterium. GTDB lineage: Bacteria > Planctomycetota > Phycisphaerae > WQYP01 > WQYP01 > CALCHA01. The sequence continues at coordinate 3,810 of JBEHXY010000299.1, forward strand.
GGAGCGGGTGCGCGGATCGCCGGTGCGTTCGATGCGCCGCGAGAGGGTGAGCTGGATGAAGGCGAGGGCGATCCAGATGACAAAGTAGACGGCGGCGCGGATGAGGAAGAAGGGAATGTTGAGGTAGGGCTGGCGGTGGCGGAGGACTTCCTCGGCGGCGAGGGCGTCGGGACGGGCCCAGACGAAGAGGTCGTGCATGCCGGGGAGGATCGGGAGGAAGAGAAGGGCCATGAGGGGGAGGGTGAGCGAGCCGGCCTCGGCGATGCGGCGGACGGTGGTTCCCCACGCGCCGCCGGTGAGGTTGTGGAGCATGGGCAGAACGAGGCTGCCGAGGGAGACGCTGAGCCAGAAGAGAAAGGCGAAGAGGTAAGCCTGGAAGAAGGCGGGGCGGAGGGTGGGCGCGAGTGCGGCGACGATGCACCCGATGGCGGCCAGGATGCCCAGGGCGAGGGTGGGGAGGATGAGTTTGCGCGGGGTCATTGGCGGTCACCTCCGGCGACAGCAGGCGGGGCGTGCTGCGAGAGCTGGAGGGCGCGGATGTAGGCGGTGATGCGCCAGCGGTCGTCCGGGGCGACCTTGTCGTTATAGGGGTACATGGCGCCGATGCCGTTGGTGATGACGTTGAAGAAGTAGGAATCGGGGGCGTTGCGGAGGCGGTCGGAGTGGTAGGTGGGCGGGCGGAGGAAGCCGCGGTCGGGGATCATGCCGTTGCCGTCGCCGAGCTGTCCGTGGCAGGGGGTGCAGAAGATGGTGAATTGCTGCTGTCCGCGGTGGAGGTCCGCGGCGGTGAGGGAGAAGGGGGCGCGGGCGTCGGCGGGCAGGGTGGTGGCCCAGAGGGGCTGGGTGTCGAAGAGCTGGCCGGTGCGGGTGACGGTGTGGCGGGGCGGGGTGCGGGACGCGGACTGGTCGGGGAAGAAGCTGGATTCGGCGAGCGGTTTGCCGCGGGGCTGATCGGCCATGTCGTCACGCTTGCAACTGATGTTGCAGAAACTCAAAACGCAAAACGCAACACTCAAAACCTTGGTAGCGTGCGGTTTCAGAATGGGCATGCCGGGGTGGAAGGGGGCGCCTTGCGGGCGACGGCGTTCGCCCAAGGTTTTGCGTTTTGAGTTTTGCGTTCTGCGTTTTCTCACTCCATCACCTCCGTGACGGCGAGGGCGCCGGCGGTGGTGAGGAAATCGGTGGCGGTGGCGGTGGTGAATTTGGGGTCCCTGGCTTCGATGCACAGGAAGAAGCGGTCGCGGGTGGCTTCGTTGAAGTGCGGGGTTTCGAAGAGGGGGTGGTGGAGGCGCGGAAGGCCGTTGAGGATGAGCATGGAGATGGCGGCGGTGAGTGCGGCGAAGAGGACGGTGAGTTCGAAGGTGATGGGGATCCACGCGGGCCAGGAGTTGGGCGGGCGGCCGCCGATGTTGAGTTTGTAGCTGATCACGTTGGCGTACCAGCACATGAAAAAGCCGGTGGCCCCGCCGGTGATGCCCGCGAGGAGCGTGAGAAGGGCGACGGGAGAATGGTGGAAGCCGAGCGCT
>JBEHXY010000300.1:0-5329 GCA_048498455.1 Planctomycetota bacterium
TTTGTGTCGCTGTTGCTGCGGCCGGTGGTGTGTCCGGAGGTGAAGGGGGTGACGCCGGAGAAGTCGATGGAGGTGCGGTTCTTCGCGCCGGGGGCGCTGGTGTCGAACCTGGATTTTGTGGAATCGATTTTTGGGAATGCGGGGGATCCGTATCTGCCGCGGAATGATGCGGGGCTGGATGGGGAGCATTGGACGGGGCACACGGGGTGCGTGATTTTGGCGCCGCACTTGACGCAGATGACGAAGAAGGAGCTGGGGCTGCCGGCGTGGAACGATGCATCGGAGCGGCAGCGGCGGGACGGGACGGCGTGGAAGAACGAAGTGGAATTGTATAACAACGGGGTGGCGTTCAAGTTGACGTGCCGCACGAAGGCGGGGGTGATTGTGACACTGATCGCCGACAACTATTACGGGTATTGCAAGAAGGAGGTGAAAACGCAGATTTCGTATGCGGCGAATTTGTATGGAAATGTGGAGGAGGAGCATGCGGGCGGGGCGATTGCGTTTGCGAGTTATTCCTTGGGGGACGAGTTTGTGCCGGACCCGCGGATCGCGACGAACGGGCGGACGTGGGCGGACGTGGTGCGCGATTATTCGGAGATGATGACGCTGATGCCGGGCGGGTATGGGGTGGACAAGCTTTTTTCGGAGCTGGTTTATATTCCGGATGGGGCGCGGGCGTCGGTGAAGCGGCTGGAGGTGTATTGGGAGGAGGGCGGGCGGGAGGTGGCGATACCACTGGAGCCGGGCAAGGTGTACATGCGGCCGACGGGGTACAAGATCCGGGTGGAGAAGCATCCAGGGGCGCCGAGCTGGCGGATCATCGGGACGGCGGCGGACGGGACGTTTTGCCACAAGCCGTGCACGGTGTCGGGCGGCGGGAAGAGCGAGATTTCGAAGAGCCTGCGCGATTACATGCTGTATGGGCCGATTTTCGTGGCGGACTTTGAGAAGGACATGGGGCTGGTGGGGGAGGTGTTCGCGAAGGACTATTCGAAGCGGTGGCGGGAGGGGGCGGCGAGCAAGCCGGACTATGCGAAGCGGCCGAGCCGGGCGATTTTGTCGGAAGAGCGGTCGCTGGGGTCGGTGATCAAGTTATTGACGCCGAGCCCGGAATACACGGAGGAATTCAACAAGTGGCTGGGGTCGATCCCGTCGCACATTTATGCGATCGTGTTCATCATCAAGCGGTTCTATAAGGATGACTGGAAGGGGGATTGGCGGGAGCATTTTCGCGTGGACATCGTGAACGGGGCGCCGGGGAATGAGTTGAAGATGGGGGAGCGGAAGCTGGTGGGGACGTACCTGCGGGTGGGGTTGCTGGCGAATGGGGACTGGCGGACGTTCAAGGTGCGGCAGGATTTCATTCCGGCGGCGAAGATCCAGATGGAGGACGACATCACGGCGAGCGTGGTGGTGCCGGCGTCGCGGACGGAGAGCGTGCTCAAGACGTATGCGGCGTCGTCGGGGCTGGGGATGTCGCACAAATTTGCGGTGAATTGCGAGTACCGGCTGTTCCAGCGGCCGGACGATGCGGTGCATCGGGGGTTGGACAAGCAGACGGAGTGGGACCTGGCGCAGCCGGAGAATTTCATCTCGAACTTTGAGCCGCTTCGGCCGGAGGCGGTGAAGAAGATCGTTTCGCACGTGGTGGATTTTGAGAAGTTCACGCCGCCGATGCAGGAGATGCTGCGGGCGGCGGTGGCGGAGGGGGCGCCTTATACGGTGTCGAGCGCGCACGTGCGGCTGGTGGAGGGGGTGCCGACCAAGAATCCGCGGTATCTGCAGACGCGTCCGGATTTGATAGATCCGTTGAGTGCTTATGTGGGGAAGCAGTCGATGCGCTTCGCGCGGGCGATCGGGGCGCATGCGCCCGTGTTGATGCCGGTGAATGCGGTGCTGACGGGGCGGCGGAACAACCCGGAGGAGCGGACGGCGGGCGGGAAGAAGATCCGCGGGCTGGCGGTGTACAACCCGATTCATTACCAGGAGCTGCCGGAGTTGTTCATGGAGTTCATCTGTTCGCTGACGGGGAAGAGCCCGTCGACGACGGGTGCGGGGTCGGAGGGGGCGTTGACGAAGTCGCCGTTTAACGCGCTGCGGCCGATCGTGGATTTGAACGCGGCGCTGGTGAGTTATGCGTTGACGGGGCTGGCGGCGTTTTCGACGTCGGCGGGGTTTGTGGGGCCGAAGGTGCAGATCGGGCACGATATTTCGCTGCTGGTGCCGGAGATCTGGTGCCGGCTGACGCCCAAGGAGCGGGACCCGCGGCGGATGATCGAACTGGGGCACCTGGAGCGGTTGACGGATTTTGAGCAGGGCGGGGAGAAGATCCTGGCGTCGCGGCTGGGGTACCGGATCACGCAACGGTTCGTGTCGGATTACTTCGGGCGGATTTTCGACAATCCGGCGAAGGTGTTCGACGAATCGATCCTGCGGCCGGAGACGCAGGACGCCGAAGCGTATGCGGATGGGATCAAGAACATCTGCGAGGCGCAGCAGCGGGTGGCGAAGCAGTACCTGGAGGATGGGTCGATCGAGGATGCGGCGCCGCCACTGAAGGCGCTCTTGCATATCATGGCGACGGGGTTATTTGAAGGGAAGGATGTGCACGATCCGGCGATACGGGGGATGTTCACGCGGGAGTATGTATTGGGAAGCGACTGGTATGGGGCGCGGCTGAAGGCGAAGCAGGCGCTGGACGTGCGGATGTGGGAGCGGCATTTGGAGTATCTGACGGCGTTCATGGGGCAGGGGCCGTACCGTGCGGAGAGCGTGCGGCTCGGGTGCACGCATCGGAAGAATTATGTGCAGGCGGAGCTTTTGCGCGTGAGGTCGGAGGCGTATTTAGGGATGTTGCGCGGGATGATTGGGGTGGATCCGAGCGTTGTGGAGTGAGGAATGACGAATGACGCATGAGGTTCCAAGAATGCTCAGCGCGATTCGGGCCAGGGCTTGGTGAGGTGGAGGGGGGAGGCGTTGTTGGTGGAGAGGAAGGCGAGGGCGAGGAGGGTGGTGGCGTAGGGGAGCATTTCGAAGAGCTGGTGGGGGATTCGTGAAGTGGCGCCCGGGAGGGAGGCCAGGGTGGACTGGAGGGCGTCGAGGGCGCCGAAGAGGAGGGTGGCGGCGAAGAGGCCGGGGAGGGACCAGCGGGCGAAGATGACGAGGGCGAGGACGAGGAAGCCGCGTCCGGCGGTCATGTTGATCTGGAAGGAATGGTTGCGCATGGTGGAGAGGTAAGCGCCGGCGGCGCCGGCGCAGGCCCCGGCGAAGAGGAGGGCGAGGGCGCGCGATCTGCGGACGCGGATGCCCATGGCGTCGGCGGCATCGGGGGCGTCGCCGAGGGCGGTGACGATGAGGCCGAGGCGGGTGAATTTCAGCAGGAGGTAGAGGGCGAGGGCGAGGAGGAGCGTGGCGTAGAAGAGGCCGTATTGGGTGAAGAGGAGGTCGCCGAGGAGGGGGATTCGGGAGAGGTAAGGAAGGGCGTAGGGTTCGTAGAAGGCGGGGGGTGTGGCGGGTTTGGGCAGCTGGTCGAGGGAGCGCCAGGCGGCGGTGGAAGCGCCGAAGGCGAGGAGGTTGAGGGCGGCGCCGGCGACGATCTGGTCGGCTTTGGCGTAGATGGTGACGAGGGCGAAGAGAGCGGCGAGGAGGACGCCGGCGGCGATGGCGGCGGGGAGGGCGGCGTGGGTGTGGCCGGTGGTGGTGACGGCGGCGTAAGCGGCGAGGGCGCCGGCGATCATGAGACCCTCGATGCCGATGTTGAGCACGCCGGTGCGTTCGGCGACGAGCTCGCCGGCGCCTGCGAGCAGCAGGGGGGTGGCGGCGGTGAGGGATTGGTGGAGGATGAAGGTGGTGTTCATAGATTGGTTAAATGGTTAACGGGTTAAGTGGTTGAGGGTTTTGTGGGGTTTGGGGATTCCTGGGGTTTGGCGGGGGCGGTTTTGATTTCGTTGGCGTGGAGGAGGCTGGCGGTGGCGAGGAGAGCGAGGGTGATGAGGCCTTTGAGGATGTCGGCGGTTTCGTGGGGGAGGGCGGTTGCGGAGATTTCGAGGGTGGCGGCACCCTGGTCGAGGAGGGCGAAGAAGAGGGCGGCGGCGGCGATGCCGACGGGATGGAGGCGGCCGAGGAGGGCGACGGCGATGCCGGTGTAGCCGTAGGAGGCGGGGTTGGTGGTGAGCACATGACCGCCGACGCCGAGGGTCTGGATGGCGCCGGAGAGTCCGGCGAAGGCGCCCGAGAAGAGCAGGACGAGGGTTTGGCGGGAGGCGGTGGGGATGCCGGCGTAGCGGGCTGCGGTGGGATTGAGGCCGGTGACGAGGAGTTCGAAGCCGAGGGTGGTGCGGGACTGAAGGAGCCAGGCGAGGGCGGCGGCGGCGAGAGCGATGAGGATGCCGATGTGGAGGGTGGCGGAGCCGGCGAAGAGCGGCAGGTCATAGGCAGCGGGGAGGGGATCGGATTGAACGACCTCGGTGAGGCGGGCCTTGAGGGGGCCTTCGAGCAGGATGCCGAGGAATTGCAGGGCGATGAAGTTGAGGAGGATGGTGGAGAGAACGACGGGGACATTGCGCAGGAGGGCGAGGAGCGCGGGGATGGCGGCGAAGAGGGCGCCGGCGGCGATGGCGGCGAGCAGTGCGAGGGGGATGGCGAGGAAGCTGTGCGAGAGGTGGGGGAAGAGGCGGGTGGCGAGGGCGGTGGCGGCGATGGCGCCGAGGATCGATTGGCCTTCGGCTCCGATGTTGAGCACGCCGGCGCGAAAGGCGACGCCGGCAGCAAGGCCGGTGAGCAGGAGCGGGCAGGTGTTTTTGAGGGCGACTTCGAGGTTGAAGCGGTTGGTGAGGGCGGCGAGGAACCAGTCTTTGAGGAGGGTGAGGGCGGGGTAGCCGGCGAGGGCGAGGCCGAGGGTGAGCAGCGCGAGCGAAATGGCGATGGCGATGAGCGGGGGGAGGAGCGGGCGGAGGTGTCGGGGAAGGGTATGCATGGGGGAATGGTAATTGGTAATTGGTAATTAGTAATTGGAAAATTTATGCGAGGGGCTATGGGAGCTTCGACCACTCGTCGCGGTAAGGCGCAAGGCTTCCCCAGTTCAGCCCATAGTCGGTCCCGCGCATCTTTTTGTTCTCTCGAATAGCATCGGCGTGCGACAAGACAAAGTATTCACAAGGTGCGTCGTCGCCAATCTTTGGAACAAATGCCATGATCAAGAACAGGTCGGCCTGTGCTTTTGTTGTGAAGAACTCCTCCTGAACATAAAACCCTGCCTTATTGCTTATACCTTTCACTTGAACTTTGAAAGCCTTGCCGTCGGGAGCAGTGCAAAGAAGGTCAACTC
>JBEHXY010000301.1:0-5275 GCA_048498455.1 Planctomycetota bacterium
CTTTTTTTGGTGGGGCGGCGAGGTTGTGGGGGGAGCAGGGGCCCCTTTCAAAAGGTTTATGCATTCGTGGGATGGGGGGAGATTGAATTTGTGGGGGGGAGTCCGCATACTTTCACGTCTTTGCCAGCAGTGGAGCACCAGCACACATGCCACCATATGGGGCACGCATCGCAGGCACGGGCATGGCCCTGCCGGAACGTCGACTGACGAACGCCGACCTGGAGAAGATGGTCGAGACGTCGGACGAGTGGATATTTCAGCGCACGGGGATGCGTGAGCGGCGGATAGCGGGAGCGGGGGAGACGACGTCGACGCTGGCGACGGCGGCTGCGCGGCGGGCGCTGGAGGAGGCGGGGGTGACGGCGGAGGAGGTGGACCTGATCATCGTGGGGACGCTGACGCCGGACATGCTGACGCCATCGACGGCGTGCGTGGTGCAGGCGCAGCTGGGGATCAAGCGGCACATTGGGGCGTTCGATTTGAACGCGGCGTGCTCGGGGTTTGTGTATTCGCTGGCGACAGCGAGCCAGTTCATTCAGAACGGCGCGTTCAAGACGATCTTGGTGATCGGGGCGGAGACGCTGTCGCGGGTGGTGGATTACACGGACCGGAACACGTGCATTCTGTTCGGCGACGGGGCGGGGGCGGCGGTGCTGGTGCGGGATGAGGATGCGCAGGTGGGGCTGCAGGCGTTTCACCTGGGGGCGAACGGGGAGGGTGGGCCGCTGTTGAACATACCGGCGGGGGGATCGCTGCATCCGGCGTCGGCGGCGACGGTGGCGGAGAAGATGCACTTTTTGAAAATGAACGGGCGGGAGGTGTACAAGTTTGCGGTGCACCAGATGACGGAATCGCTGGGGCGGGCGATGGCGTCGTGCGGGTTGACGGCCAACGATGTGAAGCTGGTGGTGCCGCACCAGGTGAACCAGCGGATCATCGATTCTGCGACGGAGAAGATGGGTTTTCCGAAGGAGAAGGTGTTCATCAACATCGACAAGTATGGGAACACGAGTGCGGCGAGCGTGCCGATCGCGCTGGATGAGGCGCGCAAGACGGGGCGGTGCGGGAGGGGGGACTGGATCATCATGGTGGCGTTTGGTGCGGGGCTGACGTGGGCGGCGGCGACGATTCGGTTGTGACGAGTTTCAAGTTTCGGGTTTCGAGTTTCAAGAAACAGCGAGAGCATGGGGCACCAATATCGACAATTGATTGCCTGGCAGAAGGCGATTTCGATGGTGAGTCGGGCGTATCAACTCACGCAGGGTTTTCCGCGGGAAGAGGTGTATGGGTTGACCTCCCAGATGCGGCGTGCGGCGGTATCGGTGCCGAGCAATATTGCGGAGGGGCAGGGGAGGCGGAGCAAGGGGGAGTTTTGTCAGTTCCTGGGGCACGCCTTTGGGTCGTTGCTGGAGCTGGAGACACAGGTGACGATCGCCAACAATCTCGGTTACCTTGGTGCAGAATCGGCCGACGACTTCCTGAGTGAGACCGAGGAATTAGGACGCGTCATTAATGGGCTGATTTCCTCTCTGCAAACTTGAAACTGGACGCTTGAAACTGGAAACTTACGATGACGACTGCACTTTTGTGTCCGGGGCAGGGGGCGCAAGTGGTGGGGATGGGGCGGGATTTTTTTGAGGGGTTTGGGGTGGCGCGGCGGGTGTATGACCAGGCGGACAAGCATTTGGGCTTTGAGCTGTCGAAGCTGTGTTTTGAGGGGCCGGAGGAGCAGCTGAATAAGACGGATGTGGCGCAGCTGGCGATTTTTGTGACGTCGCTGGCGATTTATGACACGCTTTTGGAGTCGGGGAAGCTGTCGGCGCCGGATTATGCGGCGGGGTTGTCGCTGGGGGAGTACACGGCGCTGCACATCGCGGGGACGTTCAACCTGTTTGATGCGCTGGATATTGTGAAGGCGCGCGGGCAACTGATGCAGGCGGCGGCGGAGGCGGGGCCTTCGACCATGCTGGCGCTGCTGGGGGCGGACGAGGCGGGGGCGGCGGCGTTGTGCGAGGAGGCGACAGCGGGAACGGGGGATTGCCTGGTGCCGGCGAATTTCAATACGCCGGGGCAGATCGTGCTGTCGGGGTCGATTTCGGCGTGCGAGCGTGCGGCGAAGCTGGCGGAATCGAAGCAGGGGGTGAAGGCGATTGCGTTGAAGGTGGCGGGGGCGTTTCATTCGCCGTTCATGCAGAGTGCGGCGGATCGGATGGCGGAGGTGCTGGAGCGGGTGGAGTTTGCGGCGCTGAAGATGCCGGTGATTTCGAACGTGACGGCGCAGCCGCACGGGGATGCAGAGTCGATCAAGGCGCTGCTGGTGAAGCAGGTGGTGGCGCCGGTGCGGTGGTACCAGAGCATTGAGACGCTGCGCGGGTTGGGGGTGGACAGGTGGGTGGAGGTGGGTCCGGGGCGGAGTTTGACGGGGATGATGAAGAAGATTGATCGGAAGGCGGCGGTGGAGAATTATTCGGCGGCGGGCGGCCTAGCGTGAGGGCAGGCGGGGGGAATCGTGGTAGAGTTTTTTTGGTTAGAAGGTCTTTTTGGAGATGGGACGGGTAATTGGTAATTGGTAATTGGTAATTCGCTGGCGCCGGGGGGGGCGATGCGGGTTATCGAGGGACTGGTTGCCGGGTGCGCGTGCCTTTTTGATTTATGGCGAACGAGAAGCGGGTTGCGTATGTGACGGGTGGTTCGCGGGGGATTGGGGAGGCGATTGTGGCGGCGCTAGCGGCGGAGGGGCATCATGTCATTGCGGTGGCGCGGAACAAGGAGAAGCTGGAGGCGGTGGTGAAGGCGGCGGGGGAGCGGGGGCAGAGCGTGGAGGCGGTGTCGGTGGACATTGCGGATGGGGCGGCATTGACGGCGTCGATCGAGCAGGCGATCGAGAAGCATGGGCGGCTGGACATCCTGGTGAACAACGCGGGAATCACCCGCGATGGCCTGTTCATGCGGATGGAGGATGCGGATTTTGACGATGTGATCAACACGAATCTGAAGAGCGCGTTCGTGGCGTGCCGGGCGGCGGCGCGGACGATGATTCGCGCCAAATGGGGGCGGATCATCAACATTTCGAGCGTGTCGGGTCTGATCGGGAACGCGGGGCAGGTGAATTATTCGGCGTCGAAGGCGGGGGTGATCGGGATGACGAAGTCGATTGCGCGGGAGCTGGCGGGGAAGCAGGTGACGGCGAATTGCGTGGCGCCGGGGTTCATCACGACGGACATGACGGACGTGCTGCCTCAGCCGATCAAGGACAAGGTGGTGGAGCTGATACCGCTGCGGCGGTTCGGGAAGGTGGAGGACATTGCGGGGACGGTGGCGTTCCTGGCATCGGAGAAGGCGAGCTACATCACGGGGCAGGTGCTGGCGGTGGATGGCGGGATGACGATGTGAGTTGGGCGGAGGGACCTTGGGCGATTGCTAAGAAGGTCCGTTTTCGGTAGTGTATTGAGTCTGTAAATTGGGGGCTGCGGCGTTTTGCCCAGTCTTCCCAGACGTCCAAGGATTCCACAAGGTTTCAGGGAGGCCCGAACGTGGCTGAAATCGACGAGATCGAACAAAAGGTCATTGACATCGTGGCGGAGCAGATGGGGGTCGACAAGGCCGAAATCACCCGCGACACGAGTTTCATCAATGATCTCAACGCCGACAGCCTCGACACGGTCGAACTGGTGATGGAATTCGAGGACGAGTTCGAGATGTCGATTCCGGACGAAGAAGCCGAGAAGATTCAGACCGTTGGCCAGGCGATTGATTACATCAAGTCTGTGGCCGCGAAGCAGAAACCGCAGGAGTAAAAGGAAGAATCAAGGATCAAGAATCAAGAAGCAGGAAGGGGAGCCTTCCTGCTTCTGGCTTCGTGGTTCCTGTTTCTCTTTGTCATTATGCCGAAACGTCGCGTTGTCATCACCGGGCTTGGCGTGGTCACCCCCCTGGGCGAGGAACTGGATTCCTTCTGGAACCGCCTGCTGGAGGGCCATTCGGGCATCAAAATGCTGACGCGGGTGGCGAACATCGCCACCTATCCGGTGCGGTTCGGGGGGGAAATCACCGCAGCGGAGTTCGATGCATCCAAGACGATCGAGCACAAGACGGCCAAGCGTCTGGATCCGTTCTCGGTGTATGGCCTGTGCGCGGGCATTCACGCGGTGAAGGATTCGGGGCTGGATTTCACGAAGGAAAACCCGCATCGCGCGGGGGTGATCGTGGGATCGGGCATCGGCGGCATCACGACGATGGAAGAAGAATATGACGTTCTGAACACCAAGGGCGTGCGGCGGGTGAGCCCGTTCACGGTGCCGAAGCTGATGGTGAATGCGGCGGCGGGGAACTTGTCGATCCAGTGGGGGCTGAAGGGGCCGGTGAGCGCGACGGCGACGGCGTGCGCGACGGCGGGCAACGCGATCATCGACGCGTACAAAACGATTCAGTATGACGATGCGGACATCATGATCGCGGGGGGATCGGAAGCGGCGATGACGAAGCTGGGGCTGGCGTCGTTTTGTGCGCTGCGGGCGTTGTCGACGCGGAACGAGGAGCCGACGAAGGCGTCGCGTCCGTTCGAAAAGAACCGCAACGGGTTTGTGATGTCGGAAGGGGCGGGGGTGGTGGTGCTGGAAGAGTATGAGCACGCCAAGGCGCGCGGGGCGCGGATTTACGCGGAGCTGGTGGGCGTGGGGGCGACGGGCGATGGCTGTCACATCACGGCGCCGGACGAGAACGGGGCGGGGGCGGCGGCGGCGATGGACAAGGCGATTCGCGAGGCGCGGATCAACCCGGAGCAGATCAATTACATCAACGCGCACGGGACGTCGACGGAGCTGGGCGACCTGGCCGAGACGAAGGCCGTGAAGACGATTTTCGGGCCGGCGGCGAAGAAGGTGCAGATTTCGTCGACGAAGTCGGCGCTGGGACATTCGCTGGGGGCGTCGGGCGGGATCGAGCTGGTGATCACGGCGCTGGCGCTGACGCGTTCGCACCTGCCGCCGACGATCAATTACGACGAGCCGGATCCGGAGTGCGATCTGGATTACGTGCCGAACATCGCGCGGCGTGCGGATGTGAAGTATGCGATGAGCAACTCGTTCGGGTTTGGCGGGCACAACACGAGCCTGCTGATCGCGAAGGTGTGAGGGAGGCGGGGAAGGGCGGGAATGGCCACCAGAGACACGAAGGACCCGCAAGGGGGGCGTGTGGTGGGGTGGCTTTTCAGGGGCCGCGGGAGGCGAGCCCGGCGAGTTGTTGTTCGAGCTTGATGGTTTTGACGAAATTGGTG
>JBEHXY010000302.1:0-5271 GCA_048498455.1 Planctomycetota bacterium
TCTGTGTCTGGGGTGGGGAGCGAGGATTTTCGACGGGTGCCGCTGGTGAATTTTTTGGCGCAGGTGCGGCTGGCGGAGGGGGTGACGGCGGCGGAGGCGTTTGCGGAGGTGGAGGGGTTTTACGCGGGGCGCGGGGTGACGTGTTACAGCTGGCAGCCGGAGGGGAGTGCGGGGGAGGCTTCGTTTGATTTGCTGGCGGCGCATTTTTCGGGGCTGGGGTGGCGGCGGGTGGTGCATCGGTTTTATGGCTTGCAGAAGCTCGTGCCGCTGGAGGGGCGAGGGGATTTGACGGTGATTCCGGTGCGGGCGAGTTTTGAGAAGTGCCGAGAGCTGCTGGAGGCGTCGATGGCGGCGGAGGGGCGGGTGGATGCGGAGGCGCGGGAGCAGATGGCGGAGGCGTTTGTGCGGCAGTTTGACGACACGCGGGTGGAGGGGCTGGTGGCCCTTCAGGGGATGGAGGCGGTGGGCGTGGTGCGGATGGCGACACAGGGGGAGTTTGGGTATGTGGCGGGGATGGTGGTGCACCCGGGGTGGATTCGGAAGCGCGTGGGGGCGACGTTGATGATGGGCATTTGCGAGGTGGCGGCGCGGTCGCGGTTGCGGCATGTGACGCTGTGCGTGTGGCCGGACAATGGGGCGGCGGTCGGGTTGTATGAACGGATGGGTTTTGTGGCGCTGGGGGAGCGGGCAGCGTGGCGGCGGCCATGACTCGCATCTGAGGGGCGGTGCGGGTAGGTTATTCGGGCTTGCTGTTTTGAAGGGATTGACGGCCATGACGACCGCGACGGATGTGCAGGGTGGGGTGCAGTACAAGGTGCTGATCGGGATGGAGATCCACGTTCAGCTGGCGACGAAGACGAAGATGTTCACGAGCGTGGGGAACGGGGCGTATCCGGAGCATTTCGGGGCCGGGCCGAACACACTGGTGGATCCGGTGGTGTTGGGGCTGCCCGGGGTGTTGCCGGTGATCAACAAGCGGGCAGTGGAGATGGCGATGATGGTGGGGCTGGCGCTGGGGTGCAAAATCGCGAGCTTCACGAAGTGGGACCGGAAGAGTTATTACTATCCGGACTTGCCGAAGAATTACCAGATTTCGCAGTACGATTTGCCGTTGTGCGGGGAGGGGTCGATTGAGCTGCCGCTGACGGATGGGAGTTACAAGACGGTGCGGATTCGGCGGGCGCACCTGGAGGAGGATGCGGGGAAGCTGTTGCACGAGGGGAGCGACGAGTGGTCGCAGGTGGATTTGAACCGCGCGGGGACGCCGCTGCTGGAGGTGGTCACGGAACCGGACCTTCATTCGCCGGAGGAGGCGCGGCTGTTCGGGGAGGAACTGCGGCGGATTTGCCGGTACCTGGGCGTGACCGAGGGGATCATGCAGCAGGGACACATGCGGTTTGAGCCGAACATCAATCTGCACATCATGGTGGAGGGGAAGGTGTGGAAGACGCCGATTTCGGAGCTGAAGAATCTGAACAGCTTCCGGGCGGTGGAACGGAGCTGCGCGTATGAGATTCAGCGGCAGTTGACGGAGTGGCATTCCAATGGCGGGGCTTCGCAGGAAGTGACAAAGCGGGTGCCGAAGTTCACGCGCGGGTGGGACGATGTGAAGGGGGTGACGGTGGTGCAGCGGAGCAAGGAGGAGGCGGAAGATTATCGCTATTTCCCGGATCCGGATCTGGTGCCGGTGACGGTGAGCGATGCGTGGCGGGAGACGATCGCGAAAGATGTGGTGGAGCTGCCGATCCAGCGGCGGAAGCGTTATGAGAAGGATTATGGCCTGACGCCGAAGGAATCGATGGTGCTGGTGGAGGAGCGGGCGAATGCGGAGCTGTTTGAGGCGGGGCTGAAGGCCGGGGCGGCGCCGCGGCGGTTGACGAATTTGCTTTTGGGCATTGCGAGCAAGACGGCGAACGAGCGCGGGGTACTGTTGCCGGCGTTGGGAATTGGCGCGGAGAAATATGCAGCGCTGGCGAAGCTGGCGGATGAGGGGACGATCTCGGCCACGGCGGCGGTGACGGTGTTTGAGGAGCTTTTGCAGAATCCTCAGGGTGATCCGAAGGGGATCGCGGAGGCGAAGGGGCTGATCCAGGTGCGCGATGCCGGGGCGACGGAGAAGTGGGTGGATGAGGCGATGGCGGCACATCCGAAGGCGGTGGATGATGCGCGGAACAACCCCAAGAAGAAGCAGGCGAGCATGGGGTTTCTGCGCGGCGCGGTGATGAAGGCGAGCGCGGGGAAGGCGGACCCGAAGATGGTTGGGGAGTTGCTGGAGAAGAAGCTCGGTGCGACGCCGTGAGGGCGACGCTGGCACCATGATGGGCATCCGCTGCGGCCGATATGCGGACGGGACTCCGCTTTACTTGTATTGATCCAGATTGGGGCCGGTGGTGTTCGTCGCGGTGAGGAGGGGCGGGGTGGTGAGGGTGGGGCGGATGTTTTCCAAGACCAGGTTTTTGGTATTGGCGAAGGTCATGCCGGCGCCGGCGGTGCCGGTGAGATTTTTGATGGAGATGTTTTCGGCGGGCTTTTCGGGGCCGATGTTTTTGGCGTCGACGAGGCTGGGGACGTCCACGGCGGTGACGTTGGTGAAGGAGAGGTTTTTGACGGTGGGGACGGCGTCGGGGCCGGTGACGGGTTCGTTGCCGATGATGCCCTTGGTGACGATGTCGATGGCGAACACCGTGCGGGCATGGCACTCGATGTTGTCGAAGGTCATGTCGGTCATGAAGCCGCCGCGGCCGGTGCGGGCCTTGATGAAGATGGAGTTCTGGCCGCCGACGCGGGTAAAGACGCAGTGGGAGACGGAGACGTTGCGGACGCCGCCGGACATTTCGGTGCCGATGCCGAGGCCGGCGAAGTTCGAGCCGAGTTTGCAGTTGGTGATGGTGACATTTTCGGTGGGGCGGGCGATGCGGACGGCTTCCATGCCGCGGCCGGACTTGAGGCAGATGGCATCATCGCCGGCGTCGATGTCGCAGTTGTCGATGGTGACGTTTTTGCAGGAGTCGACGTCGATGCCGTCGCCGTTGGCCTGGGTGGAACGGATGTTGAGGTTGCGGACGTGGACGTCGGAGCAGTAGGTCATGTGGATGGACCACATGCGCTGGTACCTGGTGGAGAAGCCGTCGAGGGTGAGGCCGTGGACTTCGATCGGTTCAAAGAGGGAGGGGCCGCGGACGTTGCCGCTGGCGTTGGGCCGGAGGGCGGCGAGGGCGAGGGGCGGACCCTGGATGATGCCGTCGCCGGTGATGGCGACGTTGTCGACGTTCTGGGCGGTGATGAGGGCGGAGTGGCCGTCGCGCCATTCGCCTTCCCAGCGGACCTTCATGACGGGGTAGTCGGCGACATCGGGGCTTCCGACGAGGGTGGCGCCTTTTTCAAAGTGAAGGGTGGTGTTGCCGCCGATGCGAATGGAGCCCGTGAGGTAAGAGCCCTCGGGAAGGGTGACGGTGCCGCCACCGGCTGCGGCGCAGGCGTCGAGGGTTTTCTGGAGGGCGGCGGTGTCCCTGGTTTTGCCGTCGCCAGTGGCGCCGTTGTCGCGGACGTTGAAGGTGCGGGCAGTCGCCCTGGCGCCGGGTTGCGCATGGGACTGGGAGGGCGTTCGTGAATGCGCGGCATCGTGAGTGGAGCAGGCGGCGAGGGCTGCGGCGAGAAGAAGGGCAGTGAGATTTCGGGGGGTGTTCATGAGCGTCTCCCTGGGCGGCAACAGCACGAAGAAGTGATGGTGGGCGGAGGGTATTCGGCGAGACGCGGGGCGTCAATGCGGCGGCGCGGTAGAATGCGTGCCTGAGACAAGAGCGACGGTGAACGAGGAAACGCGATGCGGTTACGAGCGGCGGGTGCAGCGGTGGCGGCCGGGGTGATGCTGGCGGGTTGCACGACGAGCACGACCAAAAGCGCCAGCCGTTCTCCGCAAATGGGCGTGTTTGATGCGCAGGTGCTGCGGGCGCTGAAGGACCAGGACATGGACGCATTTGTCCGGAATTTGCAGCTGACGATGCAGCCCGCGAAAAAGCTGATCGACGCGTCCTATGAGCTGCCGACGGATGGCGCAGATGGCTGGAGGTACGAGGTGATGGTGCATCGGTCGACGCGGCAGGTGTGGATTCGGCGGCGGGGCGGCGGCGCGGAGGAAGTGTATGGCCCGGCCACGATGACGACGGGACGATAAGGGGTGAAGCGGCGGCTTCCTGCGGCGGTGTGGTTTCCGGTGCTGCTGGTGGCGCTGACGGTGCTGGCGTATGCGCCGGCGCTGCGGGCGGGATTTATCTGGGATGATGATTCGTACCTGACGGCGAATGCGACGCTGACGAAGCCCGACGCGCTGCGGCGGGTGTGGCTGTCGCCTTCGCAATCGCCGCAGTATTACCCGATGGTATTCACGGTGCTGTACGTGGAGAAGGCGCTGTGGGGGCTGAACCCGGCCGGGTATCACGCGGTGAATGTGCTGCTGCACGCGGGCGCGGCGATTCTGTTATGGCTGGTGCTGCGGCGGTTGAAGGTTCCGGGGGCGATGGCGGCGGCGGCAATCTTCGCGGTGCATCCGCTGGCGGTGGAGAGCGTGGCGTGGGTGACGGAATTGAAGAACACGCTGGCGGGCGTGTTCTCGCTGGCGGCGGTGCTGGCCTATCTGCCTTTCGGGCTGGCGGAGGGAACGCGTGACCGGCGGGCGTGGGGACGCTATGGCTTGGCGCTCGGATGGTTCGTGCTGGCGATGTGGAGCAAGACGGTGGCGTGCGGGGTGGGACCGGTGCTGCTGCTGATCATCTGGTGGAAGAAGGAGCGGGTGGGGATGCGGGACCTGTGGCCGTTGGCGCCGTTTTTTGTGATCGGCGCGGGGCTGGGGTTGCTGACGGCGCAGCTGGAGGTGAATCACGTGGGGGCGACGGGGGCGGACTTCGCGTTCAACGCCGCGGACCGGGTACTGATCGCGGGGCGGGCGGTGTGGTTTTATGCGGGCAAGGTGGTGTGGCCGTTGGACCTGGCGTTTTTTTACCCGCGGTGGGGAGTCGATGTGCGGGTGTGGTGGCAGTGGCTGTTTCCGCTGGCGGCGGCGGCAGGGCTGGCGGCGCTGTGGTGGTGGCGCGGGCGCGTGGGCAAGGGGGTGATCGCAGGGGTGGCGGCGTTTGTGGTGCTGCTGTTTCCGGCGCTGGGGTTTGTGAATGTGTACCCGATGCTGTTTTCGTTTGTGGCGGATCACTTTGCGTACCTGGCGCTGATGGCGGGGATACCGGTGGTGGTGGCGGTGGTGGTGCGGGTGATGCCGCG